>JACAFF010000023.1 GCA_013388455.1 Nitrospirota bacterium | reverse complement strand
TGCTGATTATATGATCTTTTATAATACTCAGAGACCACATAAGTCTTTGGGATTAAAAAGCCCTGTAGAGTATTTGATTGAAAATGGAGAAATGTCGCAAAAGTCTTTAACTTATACAATCCATTGACATTGTTTTAAAAAGATAGTAGATTACTATTAAAAAACAAAGGGTTGGCTATGAGGAGAATCATTTCTATTGCTATTCTCTGTTGTGTTTTATCCTTTTCCCTTGTGAATTGTGCTACTACAACAAACAACCTCAATAATAATGAAAAAAATACAGCATTACGCACTTTTACAGGAGGTGTTATTGGCGTTCTGGTTGAAGGAAATACTATGGGCGCTATTGCTGGAGCTTTTGTGGGAGATGTTGTTCTTGAACTTTTCATTAAACATAAAGAAAAACCTGCAGAACCGATTGATATTGAAGAAGAAGCAAGAAAAAAAGAAAAAATACAAAGGGCTGCTAAGCTCTTTATAGAAGAATTGATAGTTGAACCACAAAAAGTAAAAAATGGCTCTTTCATAGAAGCTAATGTTAGATATTCTGTATATGTTCTTACACCAGCCGAGCATATTACAATTACTGAAAAGTTAACACTTTTAAACACTACTAAAGAAATGGAAGTGGTAAATCGTGAAGTTGTAAGATCGGAAGGTGAGCATATATTAAAAATAAAGTTCATTGTGCCCGATGATATACCAAAAGGTGATTATACCGTTCTAACTACTATTTCAATGGGGAATTATGCCAAAAGGGCAAAATCTTTTATAAAAATTATTTAGTTAGATATTAATTATAAAGTTAACACTTCTCAATCTCTTCAATAATCGCTGCAGCTAATAGGGGAAACATAATCTCATGATGACCTGTTAATGCATAAGCTGCACCTTTTTTAAGAGTGGGCCTTCTTAGAATATTCTCTCGCGGTCTATAATGCTGGATAAAATCCATATTTACTGTAGTAATATTTTCTATCTTATATCCAAGATTTCTTGCGATATTAAGTGCTTTTAAAAAAACTTCTGGCATAATGACTGAGGAGCCAAAATTTATATATACCCCTCCTTCAAGGTCTGTTATAACAGAAGTAAAAAGTTTGAAGTCCCTGAAACTTGTTTCACCTATCGCTGCACCATAAGCTTCGGGATGCATATGAATGATATCTGTACCAATTGCAACATGTACGGTCGCTGGAATGTTAATAGCATAGGCACTGGCAAAAATACTTTTTTCCTTATATTGCAATTTGCTTTTATATATCATCCTACCAACGGATCTCCCGATCCCTTCTCCTTTTTTATATCCTTCTCTTATAGCCTTATTTAGATATTTTCCAGTCTCTTCTGACATACCGAACATTCCTTTACACAATTCCTTTTCTACATCTTCTGAAGTATGCCCGACAAATGCAAGTTCAAAATCATGAATAATACATGCACCGTTTGTTGCCAAAGCAGTTATGATCCCTCTATGCATAAGATCTATAATCAATGGTGAAAGACCTACTTTAATAGGATGCGCTCCCATTCCCAGAATAACCGGCCTTTTTTCGTTATTAGCTCTAACGATTGCTTTGACAACGTCCTTAAAATTTCTCGCAGCAAGATAATCTGGAAGATTTGCAATAAATTTTGCGAAAGTATCCCCTTTTGAATGAAGTCTCGCGAAAGAATCAATTGAAACCTTGCTCTTTCTTTTAAATAATGAGGAGGTGTTTACTTCCTTTAAAGAGAGAATTTCATATTTTTTCATCAATTACATATTACCATAAAAAATTCCTGTGCACATGAAAAAACATAATAATTGAAATATCATGGCGAATACTTATAATGTATATATATGTCTAAAGGTACAAATTATAATTTTATTGTTGGCACAAAAAATATCGGCCACTCGAAATTTTATCATGTGATTCTCATAAAAGGTTCAGATTCATATTCCTCCAAAGAAAAAACTTTACAATTTTTTCAAAAGTATCAGCTTGTCAAGTATTCTCGAATTTCTATAAGAGAATCTTTACAACCTACACATCCAGATTTTTGGGAAAAGATCGAAAAAGCTATTCACAAAAATCATCACATATTAAATGAACTTATTAAAGAACTCGAGGGAGAAGGTATCGTTACAATAAAAGATCTGGCGACAATGCCACAGGGTTATAAATCCAGTATGCTACACACAATCACACATATTGTTGATGGTTTTTTCGGAATCGATACCTATTTTTATAATCTTGAAGAAGATTCCCACTGGATTTCTATGGAATTAAAGGAGGAAATAAAGCAAAATCCTGATGTATATTGGCTTTTCAGTATTGAAGCCCAAATTTAAATATACCTCATTTATATTGCTTTTTTTAGTATTTTTATGGTAATTTTATAATCATTTTTTAGGAGGATTGATAGTGCCAGCTAAATCAAAAGTGAAAAAGAATCTTTCTGCTATGAAAAGGGCAAGGCAGGCTGAAAAACGCGCTCTCCGAAACAGAACAGTGCGTAGTTCTATTAAAACCGCTATTAAGAAGATCGAAGCATCAGTATCTACTGGTAAAAGGGATGACGCAAGGAAAGCACTTATTGAAGCTATAAAAAAATTGAAAAGTGCTGCATCAAAAGGTGTGATACATAAAAATACTGCTTCCAGAAAAATATCAAGGCTTACCAGAAAAGTAAATGCTCTTACTGAAGCTGGAGCAGCTTAACAAAAAGATACTCCATAGGAAAATTTCTTCCTGAACTTTTAATATCAATATCTACTTTGTTGAGGATTTCGAATGCCCTCACAAAGTATTCATTATTTTTTGTTCCGCCTGAATCTTGTACTTGAAGCCCGTAGTGCCAGTTCAATGCACCGATGAGGTTGTAATCATCGATCATATATTTAAGTGTTCTATATATATTAAAAACCTTTTCCGTATCCTTATTCTTTATTGCATCAATTAGGTTAAAAACATTATACGTCCTTCCTCCAGCAATAATATCAGAAATATCATCTATATGTATTATTTCTTTACCCAGCATAGAAATTTTTTCTATCTCTGCTGATAGAAGACCAAGGTCTTGCCCAATAATACCGATAAGATAATCAATAGCTTCATCAGATATTTCTATTCTGTTAATCTTTGCTTTCTGTTTTATCCAGAATGGAATTTCATTTTCTTTTATATCAAGAGATATAGATTTGAAAATATTGATTCTCTCTCTGAGCTCTCTCTTAAGTATTCCATTATGGACAATAATAAAAACCGAATCCTGCATTGGATTATTCATGTAAGCATTTAATTTCTCAAAATCTTTTTTAGACAGTTTCTGGAAATTCATTAATGAGATCGTAAACCTTCTTCGTCCAAAAAAAGAGTGAGTATTTAAAACATTCAAAAGATCATCAAGAGTATGCCTTTGTTCATCATCAGAAATAAAATTAAAGATATGGAGATTAAAATCACGTTCATCCTCAGGCAAAATCCTTTTTATTGCCTCTATAGCTTCCCTCTGAAGAAATGACTCAGAAGTATATATCACATATACAGATTCTAATAGACCTTTTTCTATCTCTTTTAAAAATGTCTTATAACTCATCTTAATGATTATTTAATGCTATTCCTTTTTGCTATAAAAAAGAATACCAGTAATCTCCATCGCCATATCTTCTATCGCCTTTTCTGAAGCAATCTCTTTTGATGCAACAAGCTCTTCAAGTCGGCCGGATCCCGAAAAAGACAAAATAAAAGGAGAACCAATATCCTTATACTCCCTGCTACTCTCTGAAGGACTTTGAAGTGTAAAATCACCCTTTATAATAACTTCATATTCTGATGCGATATCAGACTTTTCTGAAAGTATACGCATTTCAAATGTATTAATTACCCCGCTCAGTTTCAATTCTGCATCTTGCCTTACTTCTACCCCATGTTTCAGAAACTCTTTCACTAATGCCTTGTAAAGCCTGTCCTGAAGTTTAGGTTCAAAAGTTCTATTTTCGATCTTATCGATTTTAATTGAATTAAATGGCAAAGAAACTTTTCCATACAATTTATATCCACATCCAGACAAAGTTAACAGCAAAAAGTACATGGTGAATAAAAAAATAACTGAAAATAGCATTTTCACCAGAACATACCTTTCTTTCGGAGAGTAATAAGCCACTATTTTATTTAAAGGATTTTTATTCACCAACAACAATATTTACTAATTTTCCTCTTACAACAATAATTTTCTTTATTGTTTTTTTCTCAATAATCTTCCTGATCTTTGCGTCATCCAAAGCTACCTTTTTTAAAACGTCTTCAGTAAGACCATATGGGACCATAATCTTTGACCTTACTTTGCCATTGACTTGAATCACAAATTCTAATAAATCTTCACGTGCCTCATCTTCATTCCATTCAGGCCATTTTTGATCAAATATACTGGGTTTGTTACCTATTGCTTCCCACAGTTCTTCCGCGATGTGTGGAGAAAATGGAGATAGCAGAAGCAATGTTTTTTCTATTGAAAATCTGATTGCCATCATATCGTCTTCAGATTCAGGTTGAAATGAAGCTATCTCATTGACGAGTTCCATTAATCCAGCAATAGCTGTATTGAAATGATATTCACGTTCTATATCATGCGTAACTTTTTTAATAGTCTGGTGTGTCTTACGATAAAGGCGCCGGGCATCAAATGTAAATTCTGAGAAGTTTTGTCCTATTTTCTGATTTTTGAATTCTAAGCTATAATTTATAAACTTATACACTATACCCCATAACTTGTGTAAAAACCTGTATGCACCTTCTACTCCCTTATCCGACCAATCAAGATCTTTCTCAGGAGGAGCTGCGAATAGAGCGAATAAACGTGAGGTATCAGCGCCATATCGTTCAATAAGATAATTTGGATCAACAACATTCCCTTTTGATTTGGACATTTTTGCACCATCTTTAATAACCATGCCCTGAGTAAGTAAATTCTGAAAAGGCTCACTAATATTGATAAGCCCAAGGTCGCGTAAGACCCTTGTAAAAAACCTGGAATATAGGAGATGCAGGACTGCATGTTCAACCCCACCGATATACTGGTCAACAGGCATCCAGTATTTGAATTCAGAGTCTTCGGCACGAAGTTCAGTTAAAAGGTTAATATCGCCCTTGTTAAAACAATAACGTATAAAATACCATGATGAATCGACGAATGTATCCATGGTATCTGTTTCACGCCTCGCTTTTCCACCGCATTTAGGACAGTCAGTTTTTAAAAATTTTTCAGATTCTGCAAGAGGTGAACCGCCCTTCCCTGTAAATCTAACGTCTTCTGGAAGAATTACCGGCAAATCACTTTCAGGAACTGGGACCATACCGCATTGTTCACAATAAATAATGGGTATTGGCGTTCCCCAGTATCTCTGCCTCGATATGCCCCAATCTCTCAATTTATAATTCACTACACCTTTCCCTATTCCCTTTTCTTCTATAAATTTTATAATTTCATTTTTAGCAACATCACTCTTCATGCCTGTAAATATGCCTGAATCAACAAGCAAACCTTCACCTTCATAAGCTTCTGATAATTCTGAAAGTGACAAGGAAGAATAATTGAAGGGAGTAATAACAACTTTTATGGGCAAATTATACTTCTTTGCAAAATCAAAGTCTCGCTGATCATGTGCCGGGACAGACATAATCGCACCAGTTCCATATTCCATGATTACAAAATTAGCTACATAAATCGGTATTCTCTCTTCATTCAAAGGGTTAATTGCATAATAACCTGTAGGGATACCTATCTTCTCATCCTCTTTCCCATATTTTGCTTTTATCTCGTCAAGTCTGGTTTTTTGCCTCACCATCTGTTCAGCTAAAGGATGTTCAGGGGCAATACACATGAAAGTAACGCCGAATAATGTATCAGGCCTTGTAGTAAATATCCTCAGCTTTTCTTTCATACCTTCAATAGGAAAATCAACTTCAACGCCTTCGCCTTTTCCAATCCAGTTTTTCTGCATTATAACAACTCTTTCAGGCCATCCGCTTAATTCTTCACAACCCTGAAGCAGTTCTTCTGCATAATTAGTAATACGAAAAAACCACTGTTCGAGTTTTTTCTGTACGACATTGTTATCACATCTCCAGCATTTATCATCAATAACCTGTTCATTAGCAAGAACAGTTGAACACGAAGAGCACCAATTAACATAAGAAAATTTTTTATATACAAGACCTTTCTCCATCATTTTCAGAAAAAACCACTGATTCCATTTATAGTATTCTGCTTTGCATGTTGTGACTTCCCTTTCCCAGTCATAGCCGAGTCCCATCCGTATAAGCTGTTGTTTCATATGCTTAATGTTATTATATGTCCATTCTGAAGGATGTATCCCATGTTTAATTGCTGCATTTTCTGCTGGGAGACCAAATGCATCCCATCCCATGGGGTGTAAAACATCATAACCCCTCATTCTTTTATATCTTGCAATAACATCTCCTATAGAATAATTTCTCACATGCCCCATGTGTATTTCACCGGAAGGATAAGGAAACATCTCAAGGCAGTAAAATTTTTTCCCAGTCGGATTCGCTTTTGTTTTATATATATTATTGTCCTCCCAGAATTTCTGCCATTTAAGTTCTATATTTTTAGGATCATATCTTTCTTTCACTATTATGTCCTCCTATAACCAGTTATAACATCCTGAAAAAAATCAACAAAATCAAAATTTATTGACTTGTTCTGGGTAACATAAAAAGACATTTTCTCAACATCCTGCTAAAAATTATAAGACATATATAAAATGTTTACGAACGTTATTATAACAAAAAAATGTTTTAGCTTAGGGGATGGTCTATGAGTGAAGAAGATTCAGTTGATATGTACTCCATTTTTTACAATTGGAGCATCTTCCTGCCCACTCTGAAGATATATAACCACAGTTGTTACAACCATAGGATATACTAAATGCACATTTATGAGACTCTAAGGCTTTCTTATATTCAAGGACAGCCTTATCAATTTGGTTTCTCTTCATATAAAGATTACCCAGTAGTTGATGCAACTCGGGATAAACAATTCCTCCTGTATCTATAGAAAGAAGAGTTTCAAAAGCATCATCTATCATTTCAAGACGGTAAAATAGTCTTCCAAGAAAAAACTTAGTCACCATCTTCTGAGGATTTTTTGAAATGTTGTTATTGTAAATCCTTATGAGTTTCGAAGGTTCTCCAACACTAATAAGTAAATCCTCCAGCCTTAAAAGGACTATCAAAGATGAAGTTTGTTCATAATTTGTTTCGAGAATTTCTATTGCTTTTTCAACTTCATTTTCTCTCAAAAGCACCTCTGCAAGACCTAAGGTAGCAGGGATAAAATTTTTTTCAAGCCGCAATACTATCCTGAATGCCTTCTTTGCCTTTTCAAGTTCACCATTTTCAAGACAGTTTCTTCCATATTCATATTTATATCCTATAAGGTCTTCCCTCGCAAGAAGTTTGTCCTTTTCTGAATATTCGTTTTTTAGTATTATTTTCTGAACATATACAAGTTCTTGCCACCTTTCCAGCTTTTCAAGAATCTCTCTTTTCTTATATAGTGCATTCAAATTTCCGTCATCTATTTCGAGAATTTCATCTATGTTTCTGAGTGCTTCTGTTAATCTATCTGTTTTTTCCAACAAGCGGACAAGTGCGAATAACACTTCAATATTTCTCGGATTTAGATCACGAACTTTTTGATAATATTCCCTTGCAGTTTGATAATCCTCTTCAGAAGCGGCTATGTTTCCTAACTGGAGCAATGCATTAACATGTTCGGGGTCTTCAGAGAGAACTTGCTGTAATGCCTTCTTTGCCTCTTGTAACTTATGATAAGAAAATAAATAATTCAGAGCCTTTGAATATAACTCCTGAACTTTTTCCTCTCTCTTCTGTTTTTTCTGATATTGCCAGGTGTCAATAAATCTCTTAGTATCCCTTATGATAAAGACAAAAAGCATTGCAAATGCTCCGACCGCCCCAGATAGGAGAAGAAGTGCAATAGTAGGCGTTTCATATGTCTTTCCAAAAGGGATTCTTACTATTGTAGATTCTTGGTTGAAAATTGCAAGAAGAGCTATTGCTCCAAGGAATAAAATAAAAATAAATACACCCAACTTACTCATAAATCTTGATATTCTTCTATCGGAAGTCTGATAGCATCAATCCAGAGTTTCTCGAGTTCATAAAAAGACCGGGTTTCTTCTTCAAAAATATGCACTATTACGTCTCCATAATCCATAAGCACCCAGTGGCTATAACTTAATCCTTCAATTCCTAAAGGTTTAATATTGAAGACATTAAATACCTCCTCAATCTTCTCTGTAATTGCTTTAACCTGTGTGGTACTTTCTCCTGAACAGATTACAAAATAATCTGCTATAGTAGTCAGGCCCTTTAAATCGAGGATAATAATGTCTTTTGCTTTCTTATCGAATGCTGCTCTTGCTGCTTCGATAGCCTTATTTTTACTTTCTAAATGGGGTCCCCCCCTTCAAAATATACTTTTTTTGAGAATTTATGTAAATATAGAACATTTCTTTTTACATACTTAATTTTTGAATTTATATATCTTATTAAAAATTATATAAGATTTAACATCTGCTGGCAACAGATATTTTACGCTTTTTCCATGTGTTAGCAAATTTCTTATCTCTGTTGAGGATATACCAATTGGGGTAAGTCGAAGCAATCTGGCCTTAACGCCAGTGGGCAGCTCAGTTTCATAAAGCTCGATCTTCGCCTCATCAAGTTCCTTCAGGAACTTTTTCTTAATCTTAATATACGGAGAAGCTTGCAAGTCGAGAAATTTAAAGTTAGGACGGGAAATAATAATAAAATCTATAAGGCTCACAAGCTTTTCCGGGTGCCACCATTTCGGAATTTCAAGGAAGGTATCTATACCCAGTATCATTGAAAAATCTTTTTCTGGATTAGATTTCTTTAGCACTTCAATTGTTTTTACAGAATAAGACTTCCCTTTCAGTCTGAATTCTATGTCTGAAAGTTCAAAATAACTGTTATCAAGCAGCGCAATTTTTAACATTTCATATCTATGCTTTGCTTCAGCTATTCCTTTTGTTTTCAAAGGAGGTTCTTTAGATGGGATAAAGAGAATCCTGTTCAGATTGAGTCTTTCCCTCACTTCCTCAGCAGCCCTTAGATGTCCATAGTGAACAGGATTAAATGTTCCGCCGAAGATACCTATCTTCATAATTAAATTTTATTCTCTTAACTGCCCATTACCTAAAACTATAAACTTTGTACATGTGAGTTCCTCAAGTCCCATAGGCCCTCTTGCATGAATCTTATCTGTAGAAATACCTATTTCAGCTCCAAGGCCAAACTGAAAGCCATCGTTTAACCTGGTTGAGGCATTTACAAAGACTGCTGATGAATCAACTTCCCTGAGAAATCTCATAGCTTTCCCATAATCCTTTGTAACTATGGCATCAGAATGTGAAGAACTATATTTGGAAATATGTGTCATTGCATCATCAATATTTTCAACTATTTTAACATTCAGAATTAAATCAAGATATTCCTTGAAAAAATCAGCTTCTTCAAGTCTTTCAAGCGAATTATCAATTTTTCTGGTCAAAGGACATCCTTTCAATTTCACATTAGCCTTTTTAAATCTTTTTATCATGTCAGGCAGAAAAACTTTTGCAATCTTTTTGTCAACAAGCATTGTCTCCATTGCGTTACATGTCCCAGGTCTCTGCACTTTTGCATTAAAACAAATATCTTCAGCCATTTTCAGATCAGCATCTCTGTCAACAAATACATGACATACCCCTTTATAATGCTTCAGGACAGGTATTCTTGAATTTTCTGTAACAGTCCTTATAAGTGACTCACCACCTCTTGGTATAATTAAATCAACTATTCCTTCAAGTTTCAGCATTTCCATTATTGCTTCTCTATCTGGGATGTCAATAAAGGTCACTGCACCTTCGTGCAGGCCATGTTTTCCTGCTGCCTCTTTTAAAACTTTTACAATAGCTCTATTTGAATTTATAGCCTCTGAGCCACCCCGTAGTATTACAGCATTGCCCGCCTTCAAACATAGACTTGCAGCATCTGCTGTTACATTAGGCCTTGATTCATAGATAATCCCAATAACTCCAATAGGCACACGCATTCTTCCTACTGTCATTCCATTGGGCCTCTGCCACATATTTAGAACCTCACCTACAGGGTCAGGCAGTGTCGCTACCTCCCTTAGTCCATGTGCCATCTCATTTATGCGCTTTTCATTTAAAGCCAATCTGTCTATCAACGATTTAGAAAGTCCCTTTTCCTGAGCAAAATTTAAATCTTTCTTGTTTTCTGATATAAGTTCTTTTGAGCGTTTCTGTAATACTTCTGCCATAGCAAAAAGAGCATCATTTTTTTGTTTAGATGATGCCTTTGCGAGCGACTTTGCTCCTTCCTTAGCCTCAAGTGCTTTATTAACAACAAATTCCTTTATATCCATAAAATTCCCTCCTTAATAAAGCCTGTTGAAAATCTTACAATACCTTGAAAATCAAGGTTCTATAAAAATATTCGTAAAACCATCAGTTAAAGGTGCACTAAGGTATCGAAAAATAAATTTTCTCACAACATCTGCATTATTTTAATCGCCTTTTTCGGGTTAATTATTGAACACCCTCATTATACATTAAATATGATTTTTCTGCATTTTCCAATAAAAGTCTTTAAAGCAACCCATTTCTCAACCTCAGAGATATCTTTATTAATATCCCATACAGCTTGTCATTCTTAACACTTTCTTCTCGATAATTTTATGTAGATGCATTTTAGAAATAATGTGAGTTAAAATGTTTCATGCCAAAAATCAACATTCTTCCTATCTATTTACGGAACAAAATTGCCGCTGGAGAAGTAATAGAAAGGCCTGTATCTGTTGTTAAAGAACTGATTGAAAATTCAATTGATGCCGATGCCACCGAAATAAAAGTGGATATTCTTTATGGAGGAAAGCGTCTTATTAAAGTATCTGATAATGGAGTAGGAATGCAAAAAGAAGATGCCCTACTTTGTTTCGAACGTTATGCTACAAGCAAACTTCTCAAAGAAGAAGACCTTTTCAATATTCAGACTATGGGATTCAGGGGAGAAGCACTTTCATCTATTGCATCAGTTTCAAAAGTTAGACTGATGACAGGTACGAGAGATTCAATAGGAGTATATATTGAACTATATGGAGGTGAAGTCAAAGAAATAAGAGATTTTCTCTCAATCGGCACGACCATCGAGGTGCAAGACTTATTTTTCAATACACCAGCAAGAAAAAAATTTTTAAAATCGAACAGCACAGAGCTATTTCATATCATAGATATTGTTACCAGAGAAGCCCTTTCTCATCCAGAAATTGCTTTCAAACTGACTTGCGATAATCATGAAACTATGGATCTATCTTTATCATCTGGCATAAAAGAACGATTAATGCAGGTCTATGGTGAAGAATTTCTAAGTAGTTTATTGGAAATAACCAATAAAACAGAAGGAATTGCATTGCATGCATATGTATCAAAAATTGATAATTTCAGGAAAACAAGATCCCATCAGTTCATCTTTATCAACAGACGGCCGGTAAAAGAGCCTTTTATCTCTTCAGCAATTTACAGTGGATTTGAAGGTATTCTGCCGCGTGAAAAACATCCATGTTTTTTTCTTTTTCTTAATATCGATCCAGCAAAAATAGATGTTAATGTTCATCCAACAAAACGCGAAGTTAGATTTGAAAACCGAGAAATTGTTTATAGATTTGTGCTTGAAAGCATAAGAGAGACGATAAAGAAACAGCGAAGGGAATTCATAGAATCATTCATGATACCACCTTTTCCTGATAAAAATACATTAGCTGCTCAATTTAAAGGGATACCTTCTATCCCAAATCTCCGAATTGATTCAGAGATATCTGCAATATCAGAAAATATTGAATTGACATATAGACCTGAATTACCACATCTTTATCTTGGAGAAACCTTTGTTGCTATGGGAGGAAAGGGCGGATTGACACTTATAGACCATCATGCAGCACATGAGAGGATACTTTTTGAGAAATTTATAAAGGGAATAAATCTTAACTCTACTCGTTTGCTATTTCCAAAGCACATAAAACTTTCACCAAAAGAATATCAGATTATTCTTGAGAATTTACAGGTACTTGCAGATTTCGGCATAGATACAGACGATTTTGGTCATAACACTGTTATTGTCCGCTCATTACCAGATGATTTGAAAAACTCTGATATAGAAGGTATTCTCTCAGATATCGCCTCATGCATAATTGAAGGGACTGCTCCTGATAAATCTCTAAAGGAATCCATCGCAGCAAAGATTGCATGCCATAGCTCCATCAGGGGAAAAGAAATCTTAACTCATGAAGAACTCTCAAGACTCATCAGCGATCTTGAGCATACAGAAAATCCTGATCAATGTCCCCATGGAAGACCCACAAGGATATTTATTTCACTCGATGATCTGAAGAAAATGTTTAAGAGGAAATAAGTTGGGATGAAGCCAGAGGTAGAAGAAAATATGGATTACTTTTTAAATTCATTAACTCAAATTCAGCTAAAAGGAGTTAAGCATGGCTAATGAATCTTCAGCTATTGAACAACGCCTATGGAATTACTGCAATGTCCTACGTGATGACGGAGTAAGCCATGGCGATTATGTAGAGCAGTTGACCTATCTCTTGTTCTTGAAGATGGCAGATGAGCAGACAAAACCTCCTTTTAATAAACCTTCAAGCATTCCAAAAAATCTTGACTGACAGAGAAATGAATAAAGTTATCATCCTACTTGGCCCGACCGCTGTTGGAAAGACAGGTGTTTCGATTCTACTTGCGAAAGCACTGAATACCGAAATTATCAGTGCCGATTCAATGCAGATTTATAGGCACATGGATATTGGAACAGCCAAGCCATCTCCGGAAGAAAGGACTATGATTAAACATCACATGATTGATATTGTTGAGCCGTGGGAGTCTTTCAGTACAGGAAAATATATTTCAATGGTTGTACCGATAATCGAATCAATTCACCGAAATGGGAAAATACCCATTATCGTCGGTGGAACAGGTCTTTATATCAAAGCAATGACAAGGGGCATCTTTAGCGGTCCATCTGCTGACTGGACTCTGAGAGAAAATCTTCTCTCTCTGGAAAAAGAAGAAGAAGGATCTCTTTATAAATACCTGAAAGAATTAGACCCAATGGCTGCAGTAAAAATAACGCCTAAAGACACACGTAGGATTATAAGGGCATTGGAGGTCTGTATCCAAAGCAACACAGGAATTTCAGATATGCAAGAAAAATTCACCAAACCACTCCCATACGACTTCATCAAGATCGGTATTACAAGGGATAGGAAAGAACTTTACAGTCTGATTGAAAACAGGGTTGACAATATGTTTAAGGCAGGACTTATAGAAGAAGTAAAGACTGTAACAAAATTGATAGAAAATGCTATGTCTGAAAATGTTTCACAGTTTCCCTCAATGCAGGCAATTGGGTACAAAGAGATAGCTATGTATCTTCATGGGAATATTACGCATGCTGAAGCTGTCAGAATTATTAAAAAAGGAACGAAGAGATATGCAAAAAGGCAATTTACATGGTTTAAAAAAGAAGAAGCAATTCACTGGGCAGATATAACAGGAATATATGATAACTACAAAGCATATTTGATTGTTTATGGTTTACTAAAAAAATATTTGGATCATCTCCAGAAAAGTTGATGATATGTAGATGAACTGTAATTTTCGCAAGGTTTGTCCCTTCAGAATCAGACATCAATAGAGAAAAGCAGATAGAGAAAGAATATTTATTTGTCAAAAAAAAATACTTAGATTATACTAAAGGTAATAATAAATTATGACAAATAATATAAAGACATTGAATCTGCAAGATACATATCTAAATCTGCTCAGAAAGCAGAGGACTTCTGTCGTTGTTTATCTTACTAATGGAGTTAGATTAAAGGGTATTATCAAAGGATTCGATAATTTCGTAATTCTTCTAAAGGAAAATACTTATTCACTTATTTATAAGCATGCTATATCAACAATAATTCCTGAAAAAGAGATAGAGATAGGATTTGAAGAATAGGGGTGCTATTAAAAATCCTATTCCCACTGTAGACCTTATCATAGAGATGGATGAGGGGATCATTTTAATAAAAAGAAAAAATCCACCTGAAGGATGGGCACTTCCAGGTGGTTTTGTAGATTATGGTGAAAGCCTTGAGGGTGCAGCTATTAGAGAAGCAAAAGAAGAGACTGGACTTAATGTTAAATTGATCCGCCAGTTCCACACATATTCAGAACCAACAAGAGATCCACGAACTCATACTATTTCTACAGTTTTTATTGCAAAAGCAGAAGGTGAAACAAAGGCTGGTGACGATGCAAAAGAGGTCGGCGTTTTTAATAAAGACAATCTGCCAGATCAAATTGCTTTTGACCATAGAGACATCCTCAAAGATTATTTTTCAGGGAGGTATTAGTAAATGCTCAAGATAATGCGGAAACATGCAAGATATTTCTATTTTCTATTTTTCATCGTAATAATAACTTTCATATTCTGGGGTGTGGGTACAGTAGATAAGACAAATAGCATCGAGATTATTGCAGAGATTGGAAACTATAAAATTACTACTGAAGACTACTGGCGAACTTATGATAATGTCTATCGCTTTTACAAAGAAATTTATAAGGATAAGTTAGATGAAGAAATGGAAAAAAAACTAAACCTTAGAGATAAGGTTCTTGATTCCATGATTAATGAACGCATACTCCTTTTAGTTTCAAAAGAAGTCGGTATTACGGTAAGCGACCAAGAGTTGCGTGAGGCCATTGAAAGTGAACCAGCATTTCTCAAAAATGGTGTATTTGATAAAGACATATATGCAAATAGACTCAGACTCAACAGAATAACCCCCGAGATCTTTGAAGCCTCAAAACGTCAGGAGCTCGTTTTAACAAAGATGAAACGTTTTATAGAACTTTCTGTAGAAATGCCCAATCTTGATATCGATATACCACAAGCTTCAGAAAATGCTCAACTATCTATGATGCTTAGACAAACAGCCTTTAATGAAGAAAAGGATAAAGTAATAGAGTCATATATAGCAGGTTTAAAAAGACAGATGAAAATCAAAATCAATAAAGACCTTATTTCATAAATTACGAGTTGTATCCCCACGTTTCATTTTTATAACATGCTGTATACACTCTGCCATCTCTTTTATTTTATAAGGCTTTTTTAAAAATCCATTTGCCTGTCTATCTGAAAGTGGCTGTAACATTTCCTCTTTAGCATATCCAGTCGAAAAAATAATCTTCGCATATGGATCTATTAGTCGTATTCTGTCGAAAACCTCTTTCCCGCTCAATTTCGGCATTATTAAATCAAGGACTACGACGTCGATTTCTTTCTGTTTTTCTTTATATAGCTCTAATGCAGTTAATCCATCTTCTGCTAATAATACTTTATATCTAAGGTGTTTCAGAATATTGTTTCCCATTTCAAGTATCATCTTATCATCGTCTACAAGGAGAATCGTCTCTCCAGCTCCTTTAGGGATGTCTATGGCAACTTCCTTATCAATGGAAATTAATCTCTGTTTACACTCCTTAGAAAGTGGCAAAAAACAATGAAACTGAGTACCAAATCCTATTTTGCTTTCAACTTCTATATGTCCATTGAATTCCTTAATTATTCCGTACACCATTGCGAGGCCGAGTCCTGTTCCGCCGGTTTTACCTTTTGTAGTAAAGAAAGGATCAAATATTCTACTGCGCGTTTCTTCATCCATCCCGATTCCATTGTCGATAATAGAAAGCTTTACATATTCTTGTTGCTGAGATTGGTGAAAATAATCATTGAATATGTTAAATTCAGGATTAATCACTTCTGTCTTAATTGTTAATGTGCCACCATCAGGCATAGCTTCAATTGCATTTATACAAATATTCATAATTGCCTGTTCCATTTTTGATTCATCTATGTCAACATAACACAAAAAAGATGTTAGATCATTTTTAATATTAATACTACGTTTTGTGGTCCGCTCTAAAATTTGTGATATATCAATAATTAACCTGTTGAGATCGACAGTCTTGATTTCAAAGAAACTTCGGCGTGCAAATGTCAGAATTTTGGAAGTAAGCTCTGATGCACGTATTACTGATTTTTCGATATGCTCCATATATTTATAAACAGGACTACTTGTGGAAATTTCTGTTTTTGCAAGAGATGCAAATCCAAGAATGCCGGTCAAAATATTATTAAAATCATGGGCAACCCCTCCAGCAAGTGTACCCAGAGCCTCCATTTTCTGCGCTTGTAATAGTTGCTCATGGGTTAATTTAAGCTCCTTAAGAGCTTCATGAAGCTCAACATTTCTCTCAGTTAATTCCATACGGGAAATTTCAAGATCTGTCATAATCTTTTTTAAAAGTGATATATCACGGAAGGAATATAGATATCCTATAATCCGTCCTTCTTTATTCTTAATCAACGAAGCACTTACAAGAGCAGGAATTGTTTTCCCATTCGCCGTCGTAATAGTGGTTTCAATATTGAAAATATTCTGGTCCGCGTCAAGAGCTCGCTTTACAACACATTCAGTCTCACAAATACTGGTTTTTAGCACATCCTTGCAATACATCCCCTGAGCTTCAAATGATCTAAATTCTGTGATTTTTTCTGCAGCCAGATTAAAAAAAACAATTCTCATCTGAGAATCTGTAAGAAATATTGCATCAGGCATTGAAAGAAGAATATCTGTTGCACCTAATTCTTTTGGCCACCCTGTTAATTTTCTTATATCTGTATCTAAATAAGTCATTCCCTGCCTTTAAGTTCAGCAATAAATTTGCATATATAATCTCCCTTAGAACGGCATGAAACCTCATTTGCAATAAATGTTCCCATCCCTTTAGGATAAGGTAGCCCGTAAACAAGATCCATATACGAAGCAGTACAAGCACTAAACATATAACAACGGCTATAAGGCTGGGGGCCATATTCTTCCAAATAGCGTCCTGGGTCGTAAGCATTTTTTACAATAGTAACTAATTTCTCTCCAGGCAGCAGTTCTTCAATCTCGATGTAACCAATACCAAAAATATTCGTATAAGCCACAAGAGCATGCACTTCATCCTCAGAAGATTTAATCATTGGAAAGATATATTCTCTCCAGTGCATAGATGTTCGCACCCCATGAAAGGTATGATATCCGCATTCAAGCACCGCATCATATAATTTCCTCTGGACGAGCTGAGCTGTTTCAATATCTACATGCTGTATAAGTCGAGAAACGACTTTAAAATAAAATTCATTGTAATTCAATGCAGCATATACGCCAAAGGCTGCCATAATACCCTTTTCATTACTCTCTACTGGCAAACGTGATGCAATCTCAATAACTCTCTTGATATCTATAGCCATTATTCATTCACCGAGACAGAAAATTCACACTGTTTGTGTCCTGTTATCATACAATGTTTCTCAATAACCTTATAATCATTAACTGGCCTTGAATAGATCGCTGAAAGAATTCCCTTTAAAAAACCACACGTCAGATAACAAACCGGCGTATTACGCCTTCCATATTTTGCTAACCATCCAACAACATAATATGAGGAATCAGCATATGCAAATCCACCATTTTCATTCAATTCTGCAAGATAGATTCTACCTAAACCCATAAAGCGATATAAATCTTCTGCTGTATCTAATATTTCGCTTACTGTCTTATTTATCAAGTATTTTTTTATATATTCTGAAAAATTTAGATTAAATTCTTCTGCTGATGCCTGGATAAGAATATCCTTCGCTTCAACAACTTTCATATCTTCAAGTGCCTTAAGCAAGCCACAATTATAATGATGACAGTGAAGGGATACCAATGCACCTTCAAGTTTTATAATATTCAGATTTGCATCAAAGGAAATTTTCAAAATAATAAATACTCCATATTTATCAATTGATTAATATTTTTGCAAATATCATATTTTATTTCAAGTAATATAATCCTCTAAAATAATTACAATCTCTTGAAACCTATCTGTTTTTTATTGTAGCATATTCTATGCCGAAGTGGTGGAATCTGGTAGACACGCACGTTTGAGGGGCGTGTGGGGTAACCCATGCGGGTTCAAATCCCGCCTTCGGCACCATAAAATTTAGGGGTTCGATCCTGTTTTAATATCAATGTGTATCAACCTGTTAAAATATTTAAGTTAAAGTTATTTAACCCTCTCTTAAAAGAAATGATGAGGTAATTTTTTGAAAATACTCCTTATTTATCCTTATTTTCTTGATGAAAGAATTCACGCAGAGGATGTTGGAATTATACCAATCGGTTTATATTACATTGGCGCAGTTTTAAAAGAAAATTCATACGATGTAGAAATACTAAACTGGCACAATATTCATAAAGCACCTCATAAAATAGAAGAAACCCTCAAAGAGAAAAAACCTGATGTTATAGGATTTTCTATTGTTAATGCTAACCGTTGGGGGGGGATAGATATTAGTAGAATTGCAAAACAAATTCTTCCTGATGTAAAAATTGTATTTGGTGGAATTGGAACAACTTTTCTCTGGAAGCATCTGCTTACAAATTTTAAAGAAATTGATTATGCTGTTCTCGGTGAGGGAGAAATAAGTTTTCTCAATCTGATTAAGTGTCTCGAAAGTAAAGATTTAGAAGGTATCCATCAAATAAAAGGAATCGCATATCGTGAAGGTAAAAAAGTAACCAAGACACTTGATGCGGATATGATACAGGACATTGATCAAATTCCCATGCCTGCGAAATATTTTGATTTTCAACACCTCTCTTCTTCGCGAGGATGTCCTTCCAACTGCACATTCTGCGGCTCTCCCAAGTTCTGGGGACACAAAGTCAGATTTCACTCTCCAGAATATTTTATAAAGCAGATAGATTTACTCTATCAAAGAGGGATTACGTTCTTTTATTTTTCAGATGATACATTTACCATGAGAAAAGATCGGGTTATTCAGATCTGTAAAAGAATTATTGAGAAAGACCTGAAAATCAACTGGTTTGCAATCTCACGGGTTAATTTTATAAATGAAGAGATTCTCTACTGGATGAGAAAGGCAGGCTGCGTTCAAATCAGCTACGGTGTAGAAAGTGGCTCTGAAAAAATTAGAAAAGTTTTGAATAAAAATATACGAACAGAGGATATCAAAAACGCTTTTGATTTAACCACAAAATTCGGAATTCTTGCCCGTGCCTATTTTATTTATGGTTCACCAGGAGAAAGCTGGGAAACCATAGAGGAGTCTTTAAATTTAATTCACGAGATTAAGCCTCTTAGTACAATATTTTATATTCTTGATATATTTCCAGGCACAGCATTATATGATGACTTTAAACGAAGAATGAAAATAGGAGATGATATCTGGTTGCAAAGGATAGAAGATATTATGTATTTTGAAACAGACCCTCGATTATCGAAAGACGTGATACTTTCTTTTGGTAAGAAGCTCAGAACCTATTATTACAATCATCTTCCAGAGTTTACAGATGCAATCCAGCTCTTAGATCTGAAAGATCTTTATGAACACCATGCTGATTTTCTATCAAGGCTGGCAATGACTTTCAGCCACGGAGATTATGCGACAATTGAAGCAATACCACAAAAAGAAAAAATTGCTCAAAAGCTTTATGAGAGATCATTGTTATATTATCCAAACCACAGAGCTTATCTTGGATTAGGGATAATCTGGCAAAAGAAAGGAAATTTTATGGAATCTTCCAGAATACTTTCTGAAGGAATAAAATATTTTCCTCAAAGCGAGTCTTTAACTATGTGTCTCGGTATCACATATATGAATTTAAAAAAATATGAAGAAGCATTAAAGTGCTTTCAAAAGTTTCCGGAGTCAAAGGAAGCAATTGAATTCTCCACAATCTGCAAGAGTAAAATAGGTGTTTCTTAAATTGGCATTTCTATCCAGGTGGCCAATGCATCAATCTCCCTCCGAGTAAATGCATATGAAGATGATAAACTGTCTGCCCTGCTTCTAAATTGCAGTTCATGACAAGTCGGAATCCACGTCCATCAATTTTCTTATCACGAGCTATCTTGTTTGCAATTTTGAAAATATGTGCAACAAGATAGCTATCTTCTTCCTGTATGTGAAGTGTTGTCGGTATATGTTTTTTCGGAATCACAAGGACATGAACCGGTGCTTGAGGATTAATGTCATCGAAGGCAATAACATATTCATCTTCATATAAAATTCTTGCAGGCTTTTTCTTTTCTGCAATTTCACAAAAAATGCATCTCATTACTTTACTCCTTGTAAATTTAAAAAATAGTTAGACTCTACTTTATAAAGATTTTGATATCTATATATCTATGTTAATATCTCTGAATTCATTCATTTAAGAAAAAATGTATTGACATCAGTTTAAAAAACAGTTATAAATTTTAAGCAAATTTAAACTTATCATATCTCATTTTCATCTAATTTAATTGAAAAAAGGAGATTATATAGGATGACTGATCTGAAATCAAAGATACCAGCAACAACACTTGACCTCCTTGGGCAGGTATGTCCATATCCAATAGTACTGACTAAAAAAGAGATGGAAAAATTACCAGCTGGTGCGATTCTTAAGATACTCTGTGATTCCACAACAATGATTGAAGATACCATTCCAAGATACTGTGAAAAACATGGTTATCAACTTGAAATTGTAAGAATAGAAGATAAAGGTTGCTGGGAACTTTATATACTAAAAACCTGACTCTGATTTGTTTCTGAAAAAAACAATGACAGGAAACCATATTGCAAATACTGCTCATATCATAATAAATATTCAACATCTAATAATATTCACAAAGGTTGCTCCAAAAAATATCCTAAAAAATAAAAAAGGGATACTTTACCTTCTCGAGAGTATCCCCTTTTTATTTTAAGAAAATCTCTATTGCTCTTTAAGAGTTATAGCACCAGTGGTACAAACACTGACACATGTTTCACAACCTTCGCACAAATCAGCCTGATAAGGATCTGATTTTCCATCTTTCATCTGGAAAACTCCAACAGGACAATTATTGACACATTCCTCACAGCCTTCACATTTACTTAAATCCACTACTGGAATAACTCCCACTCTCTTTCACCTCCTTGCCAATATTTCAAAAATCTATTCAACTTCTATTCTGCTCTTATCTGCCTTTCTCCATACTTATCGAAAATAACTTCTTCTTTGACAGAAATAGCTACCTTATAAAGTATGGTAAGTATAAAAAATCCAATTCCCCATACGCCGAGGGCAATTAAAACTTCAGGCAACGTAGGCCAGTACTCAACAACCTTTTCAAACGGATTAGGCACAAATCCGCCCACAACAAGGCTGATACCTTTCTCTAACCATAAAGCTATAAATGTTGCTACAGCAGCAAAACCTAATGCTTTCTCATTCTTTCTTGCCTTAGGAATAATCAATATTGGAAGTGCAATTGCTAAGAGAAGAGTACATGTCCACATTACAGGTACAAGTTTTGTGTGCCCATGAATACCGACAAAAAGATACTTAATGGGATGCATATGACCTGGTATATTGCTGTAGAATGCAGTAAAAACCTCAAATAAATAAAAGGCTATAGTTGCTATTAAAAAGTAAGCGGCTGTTTTCGCCATTGTCTGTATGGCATCCCAGCCTGCATCAAATCTGGTAAATTTTCTTAAAATTAAAGATATTATTATCAGAAGTGATGGACCGGATGCAAATGCTGAGGAAAGAAACTTAGCAGCCATAATAGCGGTCAACCAATAATGCCTTCCAGGTAGACCTTGATAGAGAAATGCTGTAACAATATGAATAGAGGGTGCCCAGCATATTGCAATAATTATGAATGGCTTTATCCAAGCCGCTGGCGGTACTCCCTTCCGTTCTGCTCCCAATACATACCAGCCACATAAAATATTAAGAAAAAGATAACCGCTAAGAACAATCATATCAAAGAACATGACCGAGTTAGGAGTTGGATGGAGTAAAACATTCAGAACCCGGAGTGGCTGACCAAGATCAACAAAAATAAAGAGCATACACATAATTACGCTGGGGACCGCAACAAATTCACCCAATATAGCAATTCTTCCATATTTCTTGTAATTATGGAGATAATAAGGCAGGACTATTGTAACTGCTGAGGCTGCAACACCTACAAGGTAAGTAAATTGACCTATATAAAGTCCCCATGAGACATCCCTGCTCATGCCTGTTATTCCAAGACCAACTCGAAACTGGTAAAGGTATGAAATTACGCCAGTACTTATAATAGCCAGTAAAAAGATTACCCAACTCCAGTATCTTCGACTTCCTTTTATAGCTAATTCAAGCATAAATATTCCCTCCTAAATTATGTAATAAATACTGGGCTCTGTTCCAAGTTCGGATTTACGCCGGATAGTGTAATGCTCACGAAGAACCTTCCTTATCTCCGAATTAGGGTCATCCAGGTCTCCAAAGATCAAAGCACCATTTGATTCTTCTACGCATGCAGGTTTAAGCCCTTTTGCAAGCCTCTCATAACAAAGAGTGCACTTCTCAACAACGCCTTTCATCCTTGTTGGATACTCCCTATTTTCTTCTTTGATAAAAGGCCTTGGATTTCTCCAGTTAAAACTCCTTGCTCCAAATGGACAGGCAGCCATGCAGAACCTGCATCCAATACAACGGTGCATGTCCATCATAACAATCCCATCTGCTCTCTTAAATGTAGCCTTTGTCGGGCATACCCTAACGCAGGGAGGATTATCACATTGATTGCAAAGAACTAAAAATTGCATATGTTCAATTTCTTCTGACATATATTTGCTTTCCATGCCAGGAAAGGCGTGCTCAAAAGTCTCTGGCCATATCCATTTAATTTCTTCTTTTGGATTGTCTATATTAGGGACATTGTGAATACGATGGCAGGCGTCTATACACTTTTGCATCGTCTCGTTATCCAACTTTTTCATATCTATAACCATACCCCATCTTTTCCCAACTAAAGCTTCTGGGTTTTTCGAGAGTTGTGATGCTTCAAATTGTCCTGGCTGTAAAATTTCAAATGCAGATATACCTCCTAATCCTATTACGGCAGAGGCACCTATCATCTTTAAGAATTGTCTTCTGCTAGTACTCATAGTTAGCTCTCCTCCTTCGGCTCTATATGACAATCCCAGCAATAAGGTTTTACGGCTGTATAATTATGACACTGGTCACAAAAATCCTTTTTATTTGAGTGGCATTTCATACATGTATTTTGAAGACTCATTTTATATTGCTTACCAGTGGTACTTGTGTAAAGTGCATTCGCATCACGCACTACCCAATCCCTCCATTGATTAAGCAATTTCATGTGTTCGCTTCTCATATATTCTTTAGATTCTATACATTTTCTCTCGCTTTCAGGCAATTTCAGAATTTCTGGAGTATTAACTTTTGGGTCTGGTTTAGCAGTTGCCTTTTCACCGCTAAAGAGAAAAGGCGTTATCACCAACCCAACAAATATTAAAAGTCCAATTATTATTTTCCCTCCGTTATACATTTATCCACCCTCCTTTCCTGGAAGTGGGTCACCTCGTAAATCGGTTGTCCTTTCTTTTTCTCCCTTCATGACAAGAGCATTACCAACCATTTCATGGACTCCACGTACAGCTACTCCAGGAACCCAATAATCCACCAGTGTTTGTAAAGTAGCCCTGTCAATCTGACATATATTTGCCAGAGTGTTTACCCCAAATTTTTCATTAACGTGTTTCAGTGCATTTGCCCTTGGTAAAGCACCTCTCAATCTGAGCTCCATATTTTCTGATGCGTTCAATCCTGAGCCAGACCCACAACAGAAAGTATTTTCCCTTATAGTTTGAGGTGGCATCTCATAGAAATGATTGCATATATTTTTAATAATATACCGAGGTTCTTCAAGCAGTCCCATTGCTCTTGCAGGATTGCAGGAGTCATGAAATGTCACAATATAGTTGTCATTCCTACTTGGGTCCAGATTAAGTTTACCATGCTTTATAAGATCAGCAGTAAATTCAGTGATATGAACTATCTTGTTTGATTTTGCATTCTCAAATTTAGTGCCTGTTATTGGTGAAACAGGCTCTTCAAGAAAGTCAATAGGTCCAAACCATGTATTATGATATTGATGCCATACCCTCCACATATGTCCACATTCTCCGCCGAGTATCCATTTCACTTTCAACCTTTTTGCCTCTGCATATATCTTTGAATGGAGTCTTTTTGCCATCTCATTAGATGTGAAGAAACCGAAGTTTCCTCCTTCTGAACAATAAGTGCTTAAAGTTATATCAAGCCCAAGCTCATGGAATAACATTAAGTACCCCAGAAAAGTAATATTCCCATTTGGATCAAAATATTCACCAGAAGGATGCACAAAAAGAATTTCTGCTCCCTTTCTATTGTATGATGGATCAACATTTATCCCTGTAACTTGATAAATTGATTCTTTAAATTCATTAACAATATCCATAATTGTATGGGGAAGAAGTCCCATATGATTTCCTGTCATATAACAGTTTGCTACGGGACCGGCAATCCATTCAATATTTAATCCGAGAAGATTCAATAATTCCCTTGCTAAAATGGTAATTTCAGCAGTATCAATTCCATAAGGGCAGAAAAGAGAACATCTGCGACATTCAGTGCACTGGTATGCATAATACCACAATTCTTTGAGCACATTAACATTAAGGTCTCTTGCACCGGCAATTTTACCCATAATCTTTCCAGATGTCGTGCAGTATTTTCTGTAGATTGACCTGAGAAGCTCTGCTCTGAGAACAGGCATATTTTTAGGGTCACCACCTCCTATAAAGAAATGGCACTTATCAGCACATGCACCACATCTCACGCAGATATCTAAAAAAAGTCTAAAAGAGCGATACTTGTTGACCCTTTCCCTTAAACCTTCGATAAATATCTCTTTCCAGTTTTCAGGAAGTTTCCAGTCTTCATCAGCTACCGACCATTGCCTTATATTAGGGAATCCAACTGCTTTAAGGCTTTTTTCTTTGTTACCCCAGCAGAAAAAACCTTTTTTAATCTCAGTCGGTGTATCAAACCATGCTGTCTTTGGTGGCTTATAATTGATCTTTGAAAGTTCTTCAGGTTTTTGTATTGCCATAATTCTACTCCTTTTCTACTGGTAATCCAGCCTGTTTCATAAATTCTCTATAATCATCTTCATATTCTTCATATGTATGAACTTTTACAGGGTAATTCCATGGATTTACATGCATTACCTCACGGTTGTTGTTAGCCAAATTTCTCGTAGGACTTAAAAACACACCTGCCATATGCATTAACTTGCTCATAGGAAAATAAGCAAACAATGCACTTACAAGGAAAAGATGAATATAGAAGATAATACCTATGCCTTCTGGAACAACAGGCTTGAATGTAATTAGCCCCATTGTAATTTGCTTGATGCCTACAACATCTGTTTTAAGGAAATACCGCATAAGAACTCCTGTAAGACCTATTGAAAATATCAGAAAAATGGGGAAATAATCAGACGCAAGTGAGATATAACGGACTTGAGGGATTATTACCCTTCTAAGGAAAAGGAACGTTACAGCACCAAGAAATATTATATCCGTTACATAGAGCACTGGAGCACCTACCTGGAAAAAACCATCAAGAGATTCTAAAATTTCAACGAAAAAAGGCACTGGCTCAAAAAATAACCTTAGATGCCTTGTTAGTATTATAAAAAAAGTCCAGTGAAAGGCTAAACCACCTAACCAGAGCCATTTGGTAGATGCATAAGAAAGTTTAGGTCCATCTCTTAATTCAGTTCTCATATTCCTGAAAAGAGAACGGAAAAGGAGCACCTCAAACGCCATTCTTATGATTACACCGAGCGAACTTGAGGGGTTATCAATTTTATTTTGTTTTATCCATGGGAACGATTTTTCTTGTCCTGCAGTCGTTGGTATACGAAAAGGCACAGGTATTCGTCCCCATTTGATAACACGATAGATAACCCCGATAACGAATGTTAAGAAAGCTGCATAGGGAATAATAACAACGAAAAAGTAATGTAGACCGGCTCCTTTAACTCCTATGAATACTATCACAATGAGAGCTATAACTGCGAAGAACGAAAATAAAATTCCCATTTTTCTTACCCCTTTATGTTTCGAGTTAATACTGTTTCTACTTTAATATCTGATTCGCAATCTTCTATCTCAGAAATTAGATTAGCTCTTTTTAAAAGCCCGAATGTCATGTTCCTTATTTCATTAACTCTGAGATCAAAAATCCTTTCTTTAAATTTCATGTAAATATCAAAAGACAGAAAGGTGAGATTGTCAATTTTTGTTTCAAGAAACTTTAAGTCTTCTGAGAATTTATTTTTTTCTATATCATCCAATTCATCCTTAATAACTTGTTTTAACAGGTAAATAATTGAGACAGCTTTTGATGGAGAAAAATCCTGAACGGCGTTGATTTTCATAATGTCATTAAGATAGAGAAAAATCTTCTCAGATTCGGTATCATGAATAAGTTCATCAAAAAGACCTTGAATGTTTTCAGAAATTGTATGCCCTAATGGATTTAGAAAACGATCTTTTTGATTTTTAAGGAAATTAGAAGAATCAGATGGAAAATTATCAATGATTAAGTCAAACCATTTTTTTATAACAGATGTTCTCTTTTCTGCGAGGAGGTCTCTCAGACTCATAATATAGTATGCAGATCTCCTTTTGGTTTTTAAATTTATATCTCTACGTAATAAATTTATTTTCTACAGCTCTATCAATTAAGCAATAAAATTGAAAATTCTTGAGCAAGAAGCAAGAACATACTTACTTCTTGCTCTTAAATAATTTAAAAATAAATATATAAATTACACACAACCAGTTGGTTTAGGGAGTCCAGCATATCTACAAGCCTGCTTTGCAGGTCCAGCTGGGAAAAGCTGATACAGATATTTAGTATTACCTTTCTCGGGACCCATAACCTTACCAATTTCTTTAACAAGTATTTTAATCATTGGAGCAATCTGGAACTTTACAAAGTAATCTCTTAAGAAATTAATGATTTCCCAGTGTTCTTGCGTAAGGGTAATCCCATCTTCTTTTGCCATTAATTCTGCTATCCCAGGCTGCCAAGCCTGCCAGTCCTGTAAATAACCATCCTCATCAATCTCATACTGTTTTCCTTCAAATTCCAAATACGGCATCTGACTACCTCCTTTGTTTATTTAAATTTAAGTTTTTTGATAGAAGATTTCTCCCATCAATTTCGAGCATCGATATATTAGCATGGTAAAATTTTTATTACAATATAATAAAATTAATAATGAAACGGGTTATAAAAAGTAATACAAAGATATAATCATGGTCAAATAAAAAAATTTTATTTAAAAATAAATCTTTTTAAAATTAAACTTTTCAGAATGATAATTTATATCTACAATGTTTTTAAAAACATTGTTCTAAACTACACCAGCTATTAATAAAAGTCAATATCAATTTCTGATTTTATATAATATATTAATTGCTTGTTTTTTTGTTTACGAGTGCAACTTGTATCATTGCCTCTACCCACTCTTTTGCTCCAAGTGCATGTAAATGTGTGTAAGTCGCAAGCACATTCTTATAACAAAGTCCATCTTTTCTATTCATTATCCCCACGCCTTTATTCATTTTAAATGCAAAATAAATACTATCCTTTAGAGTCGATAATCCCATCTGCATTCCACTTTCGAGTTCCACATTGTATCCCTTTTCTATCTGACTGATTTCCTCCAGGTTTAGGACGTGCGAATAATGGAACTCATGCCCATGAAGAATAAGTCCAATTTTAAAAAATGGATTGGGTGATTCTACTTCTATCACTGTATAACCATGCCCCGCAGGTTTCTTGCTTACTCCCATAACGATAGGTAAAACACCTGTCATATCATATGATTTACCTCCATAGATTAACTTTTCGCTAAGATAAATCAGTCCTCCACATTCAGCATAGATTGGTAATCCTTCCTCAGCAGCTATTTTGATTGCGTGTCTTAATTTTACATTGGAAGACAACTGCTCTGCATGTGTTTCAGGGAAGCCACCACCAATATATAGTGCATCAATATCAGATGGGAGGTCATCTGTTAACGAGCTGAACTCAATAAGTTCCACCCCTTCTTTTTTTAAGGCATCAAGATTTTCCTGATAATAAAATTGAAACGCTGAATCCCTGATAACGCCAACCCTGAGTTGGTCATTGGCGACCTGAAACTTGTCACTGTGCTTTACCAATAACGAATGACTATTGACAATTGACTGTTTTAATAACCGTTGACTATTGACTAATAATGGGTGTGCATCGTGGGCGATCTCCCACAATTTCTCCAGGTCAAGGTATTTCTTAGCTATAGATGCAGCATTTTCAATCGCCTCTTCAGCCTCCGGGTGTTCCTGAGGCGGCACCAAACCAAGGTGCCTTCCAGGAAATATTATATTCGTCAAACGCGGGATTGCTCCACAAACTGATAGACCACAATTAAATTCTATACTCTTACGGATAATTGATTCATGCCGGTGTCCGGCTAATTTATTGAGAATTACTCCTTTTATGGAAACATCCGGATCTAACATCTTACATCCGAGTATTAGTGCAGCTACAGTCCTTGTAACCTTCGTGCAATCTACAACAATAATGACAGGTGAATGAAGTAGCTTGGCTATTTCAGCAGTACTCACACTCCCAGCTTCATCCATTCCGTCGTAAAGACCGCGATTTCCTTCAATAACCGAAATATCTGAATTTTTTGCATAATGGCTGAAAGAGAATTTAACATCATCTTTACTCATTAAAAAAAGATCGAGATTATAACAGGGATGTTTTGCGGCATAACTCAACCAGGCCATATCAATGTAGTCAGGACCTTTTTTAAAAGGAATGACTTTCTTTGACTCTTTATGCCATAAACGACATAAACCTGTGCTAATGGCTGTCTTGCCATTATCTCCACCGAGGCCTGATATTATAAGCCTCGGATATTGAATCATCTCTTTGGGCCCGGGATTTCAAAGGTGGCACAGCTACCACCACCACAACTTTTAATTGTCTGTTTTGCTTTTCTGCCACTACTTGATGTTCCTACATTTATCGTACTCAAAACTCTTTCCACTTCCTCACAGCCACACTTTGGGCACTTCATTCCTGACTTTCCATCCTCCTTTTTCAATTTTAAAAGCTCAAAGATATGTCCGCAACCAATACACCTGAATTCATATATGGGCATGGGTTTCCCTCCTTTTCAAAAAAAATTTAGAACAATGACTTATAATATCATAAATTATCCTTCTAAGAGTTTTATTATAATGAATTATCTACACTAAATCTTTGAAGGACCAATTGATTAAAAAATAAGGAGAACTTAATGGCAACTAAATCTGAAGAACCTCGCTGTCCTTTTTGTTATTACCTAATCGAACAACCAAGAGAATTACCTAAACGAAAAGTAATAGAGTTCCCTATAGGAGCTTGCACACATTGCGGTGCTGTATATGCATATGATGTGACAGGACATAATCTGGGAGCTGCATTTATTGAAGCACTCCTCTTTGCTTGCAATGAAGATGACTATTTAGCCTTCTCTCTTTCTTACGGGGATGATTATACAGATGCTGTAATAGGGAATTATGATATTATTACTCATCGTGTTTTACCTGACAAAATATTCAATGATCGGTATGTTCGAGGTTCGCTTGTTTTCGTAAAACTATTTGGAGAGTTTCATGAAGCTACAGAGGAGAAAGTAAAAGAAAAACTAAAGTATACAACTCCCATAAAGAAAAACAAACTGCGTTCAGATAAATTCTCTAAAGAAAAAGTTCGTCAATATGTTTCAGAGAATAATCTTGTAGAACTTTTATCTCTTGCAGAAGAGGATTCAAGAGTAATCAATGAGTTACAGCGAATGCTTTATACACCAGATGAACATGCACGCTGGTATATAATTGACATTCTTGGCGATGTTAGTGCGAGAGTAGCAGAGAAACGGCCTGATATAATTAGCAAACTAATAAATAATCTCTTACAGAACGCATCATATCCAGGCGCTTCAGCATGGGGTTCTTTGGAAACTATTGGCACTATTATAAGTAAAAATCCTAACCTTTTCGGAGAATTCGTCAAGCCTCTTGCTTCTTTTATAGCTCAACAAAATCTGAAAAGGGAAACCACATGGGCTATCGGAAAAATTGCGACAACAAAACCCGACCTGACCAAATTTGCCTTTCGTATTCTTTCGTCTTTTCTTGATGATACTGATGCTTTTCTTCGTGGATATGCTGCCTGGGCACTGGGAAGCATTGGATTTAATGATGTATTAGACAAACTGAAAAATCTTGAAAACGATAATAATAAAATATACATTTGGCTTGATGGAGAAATGAAAGAAATAACAGTTGGTGAGTTAGCAAAAGAAGCAATCAAAAAAATCAATCAATGAAAAAAACAGTGATACGGTATCTTGTTGCATCACCAACTGGGGATATTCCTGCAGACATTAATAAACTTGACTTTCCTCTGGAAAAAGACCCTCTAAAAACCTCCTATAGGGTTTATTTTTCTGCTATCACTGATTTTCTTACAAAAGAAAATTGCATACCCCTTTTTCAGGCAATCAAAGAAAATCTCCAAATCCAGACAAGTATCGACTATCCGAGAGAAATTGTCATTCGCGCTGAAAAACATGGTGCTCTTTATCATCCTGCAAGTATCGAACTACTGGTCGATGGGAAGAGAATCAAATTTGGATTGAATGTCGCTATTACTGAAAAAGGCAAACATGCACTGATGGATGAATTTTGTATACTCAAAATGCTTCATAATAAATTCAATTTACCATACATTCCAAAACCTTATTATATAGATGAACTAAATTCTATGGTATTTCTCCTCGAAGAATGGTTTGAGGGCTATCATGAATTTCATATCTCAAACACAAAGGATGGCAAGAAAAGATTAAAACTCTGGGAATATGGCAAAGGAAATCGCTTTCTTACAAATGAAGAAGCTTTTGAAATTTACCGACAAGCTGCAATGATTTTAACTCTCTACTATGATATTGAGAGTTTCAGATTGATTTTTCCATGGCATCATGCAGCAGGTGATTTTGTAGTAAAGATAGAGGGATTTTTGGACAAGAAAATAGATGTCCGATTGACAACAGCACGTGGCTACCAATCTTTTATGGGCTTTGATGATCAGAGGATATCTAATCCTAAAATAGCTCTTGTTTATTTTCTCCTTTTTCTCTCCATTCAAATGCGGATTGATAAAATAGATGGTTTGAATAAAATAGTATGGGCAGATGATTTCTGCGTTGATGCAACAATCAAAGGTTTTTTTCAGGGGCTTAATTTAAAAACAGATTTCAGGAATTACTTTCATTCAACAGAAGAATTTATTCAATTATTGAAATCTTTCAGCAAAAAGGAACTCATAAAAATAATAAATCCGCTTGTCAAACAATATGAACAGACAAAGGACTTTCCAATTATCAATCAAAATTTAAAACAACACATAGGAAATATTTATTCTACTCTTCGAAATTCCCTTTGACTATGTCTTCAAAGGACATCCTGAGAACTCTTGCGAGGGGAATCATAAGGGTTGCTTTTCTTTCAGGATGGAGGGTTTTTCCTTCGACAAGAAGATCCTGTGAAAGTTTGCATAGCTGATCATATATTCTGTTAAGTTTAACGGTCGGATATGAAGCTTTTTCTTCAAATGCAGAAAGTCCGCAGACATAAGAATGTTCCTTTTTATCTTTTTCAACACTATATGGCACTCCATAAACACGACAGATAATAGGCCGTTTTTCGTAAAAAACACACTCATCTCTGTCGCTTAGGAAAGGGCATCTCACTTTTTGTTTTCCCAGTCCATAAACCTTCATTTTTTGATCTTGATCGAAAATTTTAAGGGTCTCTTTTGCTTTGAGCATTTCAACCTCTGCCTTCTCAGCCCGTCTGAGTATATCTCTCCTTTTCTTTCTTTCAAGACGGTTGAAATGCATATTAATATAAGCAGCCTCGACAGGGAATAAACCAAAAATTGCATAACAACAACCACTGCAACGTATTCGACAGCGAACACTATCAGGATATTTTTCTTGAATTGTTTTAAAAAGGATCTCTGCTTTTCGTGCTAATGCAGTATACTGCGAAAAAAGCTCTTCAATCATTCTTTATGTTTAATTTTCTTTAACTTCTCTTTATTCTTAGCTGAAATTTTCTTTTTGTTATTCTTACTATCGACTATCTGTTTCTTTGTTCTTTTTCTGTACGGCTCAAGAAGCTTAAGCAAATCAGGATGAACCTCAAAACCCAGGGATTGGGCTTTCTTACAATGTTCGACTGCTTTATCAAATTCTCCCATTAAGTAAAATACATTAGCAAGATTATTATGCCCGAGTGCAAAATTCGGTGCAAGCTCAATCATTTTTTTATTTATTGTAAGACTCTTTTCAATATCACCTTTCTGCAAATATGCATTTGCAAGATTACACATTGCCTGGACTATTTCAGGATTTAATTCTAATGCTTTTTCCAGTGCTTCTATAGCCTTATCTGTTTTACCCATCTGAAGATATGCAAACCCGAGATTTGAATATCCCCTTGCATAACGAGGTTCTATCTCAATAGCACGTAGATTAGCTTTAACAACCTTCTCAAGATCCCCTTCTTTGAAATAAATATATCCAAGATTCACATAAGCCTCAAACATCCTAACACCCACATCAATAGATTCTTCAAATGCTTCAATCGCCTTATCGAAGTCGCCCTGAACCATATATGCAACTCCAAGGTTATAAAGAGAAGTAGCACACTCTGGCTTTTCGGCCAATCTCATCTTCTGTTCATAAATAAATCGCTCTATATCTTTTGGATCTTCCATAATTTATAATAACACCCAGAAAATAATCTGTGTAAAAACAGAAAAAATCATACGGATAGCCTTTAAAGCTACCCGTATGATTTAACTTAAAAATAAAATTTTTATTTGCTTTTATTTAGCCGCCAGTGTCACCAGCTTTTTCAGGAGATACCCCTCTACCTTTTACTCCATACATAGTTGAACTTCCAGTAGAGAAATACTCCAATACACCTTCGGCTACCATTTTTGAAGCTACATTCTTGACTTCAGAAGCTCCAGTGTCAGGGATAACTTTTTTCACCCCAGCAAGCATATCTTTAAAATAAAACTTGCTTTTTGCTCCTTTTGAACCGTAATCAAGAATGGCCTGTCTAATGTCTTCTTCTCTTCCCATACTATTGTCTCCTCTTTCTCCTATTGTGTCTAACAAAATTATATATATTTAGACACTGTAATATCAACTATATGCCACTTACTGCTTTAGATACAGCCCATGCATGGTCTGTATACTTAAATTGAGTCGAAGTTCTGAAAGTATCATATGCTAACCGATAATCGTCAAGTATATGCCATGAGAATTCCAACCCTGTCTTTTCAAAGAACCTTTCCCAACCAATCCTTTCTGCCCAATCGCCGAGTCTTTCATATTTCCTTGCATCTTTTGCATAAGCTTCTACAATCTTTTTCACTGTTTCAACCACTTCAGGCCAGCGAGGCATATTATTAGGTAACCAAGGCACAACCACCTTTGAGAATTTAGGCATGCTAATACGGTTAGAAATCTTACCACCCGCAAGTATAGCTACACCGTCACCCGCTTTGTCAGCAAGTGGCAATGCCATACACATAGTATAGCAATTACCACAATACATACATTTCTCAACATTAACCTGAACGCTTTTAGTTTTCCCATCTTCCAGTGTAATTGGCTTAATTGCATAAAGAGGACATGCTGCAACAACAAGTGGGATCTCACACACTTTCATAAGAACATCGTGGTCAATTGCTGGTGGTTTTCTGTGATACCCTAAAAGGGCTATATCAGAACAGTGGACTGCACCGCACATATTTAGACAACATGCCATAGAAACCCTTAGTTTTGCTGGCAGTCTCATGGTTTTAAAATCCTCAAATAGGGCATCAGCAACAGATTTTACGAGACCAGAAGCATCAGTTGCTGGAGTATGGCAATGAACCCAGCCTTGAGTATGAACAATGTTTGTTATAGAATTCCCTGTGCCACCTGTTGGGAATTTAAAAGAGCCTCCGACGTGCTTTCTGCTATCCAATTCTTTCTTTAATGCTCGAGCTTTATCTTCACTATCAGTTATAAATTCTATGTTATTTCTTGTTGTCCATCTTACATATCCACCTGTATATTTATCTGCTATGTCACAGATTTCACGAACATGCTCAACTGACATTACTCTTGGAGCCCCCGCTCTCACTGTATATGCTTTATCTCCTGTTTCAGATACATGCATCAGTAAGCCAGGCTCTAATATTCTGTGAGAAACCCACTTTCCATAATTCTTTCTTAAAACAGGTGGCATTAATTGTTTGTAATGTGCTGGACCAATATCAGTAATCCTGCCTTCTTGTGGCTTTTGGGGATTGTAATATCCTAATCTACCTTTCGACATAATATCCCTCCTTTATAATTATCTTGGATGTCTGCTTCTATAATCGTTAATATCTCTCTTCCATCCACCGGGGACTTCCTCCTCCTTAAAGAAAACATATGGGTTTGAACGAGGTTCTTTGACCATTTGTGGCATTGCCGGAATTCCTATAACTTCGATAAATGTCTTTAATCCCATACGCTGTATTAACTCACCAAGACGCTCTCTGTTTTTACCTTCTTCAATCCACCAGTCAAAGACCTTTCTTTGAACTTCTTTAATACTATCATATGGGCTTTTGGCATAAATGAATGGAATCGTCAAAACAGCCATTTGAGCACCTTCGAGAATAGGAGCCTTTGCTCCAAAAAGCATGCTCAAACCTGTATCCTTACCAACTCTTAGTGCTTCTGGCATTACATTGATGCAATGCATACACCGATTACATTCTGCATTATTAATAGTTAATTTTTTACCATCCCATTGCATACACTGAGTAGGACAAAGATCAATTACCTCTTCTTGAATGTTAAACGGACCCCAATTTGCGCCAGCCATTCCACCACCATCGCGAGGGATTTCTCCAGCCACATATGCTTTTACAGCATCCTGATTAATCCGTATATCGTCCTTCCAGGTTCCTATAAAAGCTGTATCTGAGCGAGCAACTGATGCAACGCAACAATTTGGACATCCATCAAATTTAAATTTGTATTTATAAGGAAATGCAGGTCTGTGTAATTCATCCTGGAATGTCATCGTCATGTCATAACATAAGTCGAGTGTATCGTAACATGCAAATTCACATCTCGCAGGGCCTATGCAGTCGGATGGTGTTCTAAGGTTTGAACCAGAACCTCCTATATCACATCCGAGATCGTGGGTTAAATCAAAGAAAATAGGTTCTAATTGTTCAGTAGTTGTCCCAAGCATAACCATGTCACCAGTAGAACCATGTAAATTCATTATACCGCTTCCCCGATACTCACAGATATCACAAACAAGTCTTAAATAATCGCTATTGTAAAACTTACCACCTGTCTGATTGATTCTGACAGTATGGAAATGAGCGACCGCAGGGAATTTTTCTTGCTGGTCACAATAACGACCGATAACGCCTCCTCCATAACCAAGAACACCGACAATACCGCCATGTTTCCAGTGTGTTTCACCTTCTTTATAAGAGAGCTCTACTACACCAAGTAAGTCTTCACACACCTCTAAAGGTATCATCAAATTATCCTGTCCGAGTTTTCTCCTATGTAATGCTTCTCTCTTAATATCACTCACAAAGCTTGGCCACGGACCTTTTTCCAGCTCATTTAACATTGGGGTAGCATGTTTTGGCTTGAAGCTTTTTAGCTCGTCTTCTGTGTAATTTTTCAACTGCTCATCAGTAAAAATTCGCACATCTTCATATTTCCTATGCTCTTTCTCTTCTTTATCCCATAACTTCTCTTGTCCTGGGATTCCCATGTTATACCTCCTTCTGGTGAGTTTTTAGTAAGATGCAGGCAAATAAAAGTAAACTTTTAGAACTACTCTTCACCCCCTTCCTCTACGTTTACAATAAAAAACATTAGTTGATAAGCAACCTTTTTAATTAATGAAAGGTGTTAAAGGTGTATAATGATATACAACTATTTTTCTTTTGTCAAGTAAGGATTATTTATTAAAAGATTAGATGTTTTGATTGTAAAAGGTTATATTTAGATAATGCAAAATTATAATTATTATTTTATCTCAATTTTAGCGACCGCTCTATATACCCATGATGATAAAGGTTCTTCACGGAATTCACCCTTAACATAAATCTTAACAGGGGTTTCTATTTCTTTTAATTTTTCCAGAAAGGGTAGCGCTGGCTTAAAACAAACTTCTCCCATAGCCCATGCTGCAAGACCAAAGATTTCAATATCATCAGTTTGAAAGACCATTAATATTTTTTCTTTAAAAAAATCAACAGAATCAGTTATTTTATCCCCCAATCGCCCAATCCCCCAGAGGCATCCTTTTATGAGGGGCGGCTCATCTATTGCATATGCTATCATCATACTTCCGTAAGGGTCTATTAATTCTGGTATATTGCAAATGATTTCTGCTATTGTCTGAGGGGAGCTCCAGCCAATACCTCCTGATTCATCTGTAATTGACCAGAAAAGGGTTCTTATGTAATTTCTCACCTTTTCTTCATGCCCTGATTCCCACCAACTTTTCATTATAAAACCAACTGCTTCGATAGCAGGCCATCTTATTGTCTCGTCAATGGCATAAAGACTCGTGCGGATTTTCTGCCAAATCTTTCTATCTTTTTTATATAAAAAAAGAAGACTATCAAAATCTCTTTTTTTCAAAAGGGTTTCAAATTGTTGTTTTTCAGATTTGTTCATTTTTATAGCTTAAGCAGAATCTATCAAAATGCTCAATCTCCAATCTGTTATTAAAAATATTTTGGACAGCATCAATTTGTTATATTTTTACACAATATCAAACTTTTTGTTATCAATTTTTGTTTCTTAATGAAGTAAACATCACTAATTCCTTAACGCATTCCTAAAGTGTAGCATTACAAACCCCGAAAGGGTAATACTTACCTTAATGTAATTTCTATTTACATCCACCCCTTTAAGAGTGCTATACTTACAGACTGAATTTATAAGGAATTTTATGTCTCAATTGAAATTTATTTTAATTTTTTTGAGTCTAATAATACTTTTCTCCGTAAGTTCAACTTACGCTGAGGAATTTCCTATTATCAATGCAATAGAAATACAAGGATTGAAACGTATTGAAGAAAGCGCTATCAAATCAAAGATTGTTCAGAAACGAGGTGAAACAATTTCACAGGAAAAAACGAATGAGGATATCAAGGCAATTTTCAAAATGGGGTATTTCGATGATGTAAGAGCAGAGATTGAACCTTTCGAAGGCGGGGTAAAACTCATATATATTGTAAAAGAAAAACCCACTATCATAAAAATTGATTTGCAGGGGAATGACGAAATTGAGGATTCAAAGCTTAGAGAAAAACTAACCATAACTACCGGAGCTATTGCTGATGCTGTATTAATACAGGACAATGCTAATAATCTAAGGATGCTTTATGAAGAGGAAGGATACTGGTTATCACACATAGTTCCCGTAATTAGAAGAATAGGAGAGGATGAAGTCAGTTTGACATATCAGATCGAAGAGGGGCAGAAGATTAGGATAAAAAAGATAATATTTGAAGGTAATAAAGCTATATCATCAGGCAAGATAAAAAAAGTAATGGAAACTAAAGAATGGTGGTTATTCTCTTTCATTACTTCATCTGGTTATTATCAAAAAGTTCGTATAGATTCAGATATAGAAAAAATTAAAGATCTCTACTTTAATAATGGATTTATCAAAGTTGTTGTAGGAGAACCAACAATAAAGCTTACTGAAGATAAAGAAGGCATGATAATTTCTATCCCAATCTCAGAGGGCGAACAGTTTAAAATTTCTTCGATAGAATTATCTGGGAATAAAGTTTTTGACGAGAATAAAATCAGAGAAAAGATTACCATGTCTAAAGGAGAACTATTCAGCAAGGAGAAACTGCGTAAAGATATATTTTCGATATCTGATCTTTACTCACAGAACGGATACGCTGCAATTTCAGTCACTCCTGATCTGTCACCTGATCAAGATAATAAACTTGTCAGCGTTTCTTTGAAGATTGATGAAGGTGAACAATATAAAATAGGCAGGATAGAAATTTCAGGCAATACAAAAACAAGAGACAAAGTTATACGCAGAGAGGTTAAACTCGATGAAGGTGATATATACAACAGCGCCTTAATAAAAAGAAGTTACGAGAGGATTAACAATCTTAATTTTTTCGAAACAGTTGAATTGATACCAAAACCCAGACCTGAGGAAAAACTTGTTGATATTGAAATAAAAGTAAAAGAGAGAGCAACTGGATTTTTCAGCATTGGAGGTGGTTATAGTTCAGTAGAAAATTTCATATTCATGGCTGAACTAACTCAGGGAAATCTATTCGGTAAGGGTCAGTTCATCAAACTACGGGGAGAATTAGGTGGAAGAACTACATTATATGATATATCTTATAAGGACCCATGGTTTCTTGATAAACCACTAACTTTTTCTACCAGTCTATATAAAACTACAAGGGAATATATTGAATATAATAAAAAAGCAACAGGTTTTGAAATTGCGTTTGGTAAAAGGTTTACTGAATATGTATGGGGTAACATAGCATATAATTTTGAGGATGCAGAAATATACGATGTTACAGATGATGCACCGACTATTATAAAGGATCAGGAAGGGACAAGTGTCACAAGCAGTATTACCCCCTCACTTGTAAGGGATTCACGAGACAATTTCCTTGACCCATCAAGAGGCTCAAGGAATTCTCTTTCTGTTACCTTTGCCGGCCTCGGCGGCACAAACAAATTCTTAAAAGGAGAGTTAGATTCTGCATGGTTCATACCTATAAAAAGCACCTCTGTAATGTTAAGAGGAAGATTTGGTTATGCCACAGGAATTGGCGGTGAAGAGTTGCCATTATACGAAAGGTTTTATGTTGGAGGTATTTATACTGTTCGAGGTTTGGATTATGGGGAAGCTGGTCCAAGAGACGAAGAAACTGGAGACGAAATAGGTGGCACCGAACAACTCATTTTCAATGTAGAATATATCTTTCCATTAATAAGTGATATTCGTCTAAAAGGTTTAATTTTCTTTGACGCAGGAAATTCCTATGAAGAATTTAACAATTTTGGAGAATTAAGATATACTACAGGATTGGGAGTGCGTTGGATTTCCCCTATCGGCCCTGTAAGAATCGAGTGGGGATATAATCTCGACAGAAAACCTGGCGAAAGCTCCAGTAGATTTGAGTTTGCATTTGGCACATTCTTTTAAAATAAACGGAAAATTATCAGGAGGAAAATATATGAGAATATCTTTTTTCAAAAAATTTTGCATACTAAGTTTTCTGCTATTCGTTATCTATTGTTTACCAATTTCTTCAATCGCATCTGACCAGGTAAAAATTGGTGTAATAGATATTCAGAAAGTTTTAAATGAATCGGAAGAAGGAAAGAAGGCAAAATCCAATCTTGAAACTTTGATAAGATCTAAACAGAGTATAATTGATGAAAAAGGCAAAGCTATAGAAAAACTGAAAAGTGAAATAGAGAAACAGTCATCCGTTCTTTCTGCTGATGCAAGAAAAAACAAGGAAGAGGAGTTGGAGAAATTGATAAGGGAATATCAACGAACTGTTCAGGATTCTCAGGCAGAAATAAAAAAGAAAGAAAGCGATTTAACGGATATAATTTTGAGGGAAATTCAGGAAATAGTAAGTAAGATTGGAGAAACAGAAGGATATACGCTAATTATTGAAAAGGGCATGATTATATTTTCAAATAAAAATATTGACATCACTGATACCATCTTGAAGAAATACAATGAATCAAAGGCAAAAAAGAAAGAGTGAAACTTAAAGAACTTGCATCTTTAATTAATGGTGAAATTTTAGGGGACAATAATATTGAGATAAACGGGGTTTCTGGAATTCAAGAAGCTCAGGAGGGGCATATCACATTTATAGCTTCAAAGAGCTACCTGAAATATCTAAAAAAATGCAAAGCTTCATGTGTAATTGTAAAAGAACCATTAACTGATATCCATATTACACAGCTCAAGGTATCTAATCCCCATCTTGCCTTTGCAAAACTGCTTGAATTATTCTACGTAAAAAAACAGAGACCTTCCGGTATAAGTGAAGAAGCGATTGTATCTGAAAAAGCCAAAATTAATAAGGATGTCACTATATATCCTTTTGTATATATATCAGATGGTGTTTCAATCGGCAAGGGAACAATAGTATATCCACATGTTTACATAGGTGAAAACACAAAGATTGGTGAGGATTGTCTCATTTATTCTAATGTTACGCTTAGAGAGGGTGTTAAGATAGGTAATAGGGTAATAATCCATTCCAGTTCAGTAATAGGTTCTGACGGTTTCGGTTATGTTTTTGATCAAGGGACTTATCATAAGATACCCCAGGTTGGTGGTGTAATAATCGAAGATGATGTAGAGATTGGGTCAAACGTATCTATTGATAGAGCAACAACTGGTAATACAATAATTGGGAGAGGAACAAAAATAGATAACCTTGCACAGATTGCTCATAATGTTAAAATCGGAAGAAACTCTATTATAATAGCACAGGTTGGCATAGGAGGTAGCACAGAAATCGGGGACTCTGTCACAATAGGAGGTCAGGTAGGGATATCAGATCATGCAAAAATAGACTCCGGCACAATGATTGCTGCTCAATCTGGTGTTATGGGACACATCAGCAAGGGTATATATTCAGGAACACCTGTATTACCTCATAAAGATTGGTTAAAAAGCTCGGTAATTATAGCAAAACTCCCTGAGCTTTATAAAATAATAAAAAAACTCGAGGAGAAAATAAAAAAACTTGAAAGGAGGAATATTACATGATCGATATAAAAGAGATACAGAAACTCTTACCTCATAGATATCCTTTCCTTTTAGTTGACAGAATCCTTGATATGGAGCCAGGAGTAAAAATTACAGGCATAAAGAATGTAACAATAAATGAGGAGTTCTTTCAGGGACATTTCCCTGGTTATCCGATAATGCCTGGAGTTTTAATTATTGAAGCAATGGCTCAGGTAGCAGGCATTTTAGCTTTCCGTTCAGGTGCAACAATCGGGAAATCTGTTTATTTCATGAGCATAGAAAAGGCAAAATTTCGAAAGCCTGTTGTTCCTGGAGATCAGCTTAAATTAGAGGTAAGTGTTATACAACACAGAGGCAATGTATGGAAATTTTCAGGTCATGCTATAGTTGATGATAAGGTTACCGCAGAAGCAGAATTTACTGCGATGGTTTCTGAGAAAGAGATATAAAAATATGAGCAATAACATTCATCCAACGGCTATTATTGAATCTGATGTTCAGATTGAAAAAGACGCACATATCGGACCATTCTGTATTTTGAAAAGAGGAGTTTATATAAAAAATGGCACACGTCTTATTTCGAATGTAATAATAGAAGGCAACACCGAAATTGGTGAAAACTGTGTAATATATCCTTTCACTACTATCGGGCTACCACCTCAGGATATGAAATATAAAGGTGAAAATACCGGAGTAAAAATAGGTAAAAATAACACCATACGTGAATATATTACAATTCATAGAGCCTCAGTAAGTGGAGATGGATTCACAACAATTGGTGACAATAATTTTTTAATGGCATATGTTCATATTGCACATGATTGCAAAATAGGCAACCATGTAATAATGGCAAATGTTGCTACACTTGCAGGGCATGTGTCTGTTGAAGATTATGCAGTTATAGGAGGACTTGTTGCAATACACCAGTTCACAAGAATCGGGACCCATGCAATGGTTGGCGGATTCAGTGGGGTAGGTCAGGATATTCCACCATACATGATCGCATCCGGTGCAAGAGCAAAGCTCTTTGGAGTTAATACTGTCGGACTAAAACGACATGGCTTTTCAAACATCACAATAAATGAACTAAAAAAAGCATATAAGATACTTTTCAGAGAAAAAAGAACTTTGAAGGATGCAATAAAGAAGATACAGGAAGAACTCCCTTACACAGACGAGATAAAGCACCTCATTGAGTTCATACAAAAAAATAAAAGAGGAATCTGCCGCTGATAAAAAATCAATCAGCAATGAACGGTTATCAATGTAAAATTAAAAATTCGAGAAATAACGTATTAATCTCCATATGTATTCTTGATTGATACTTGTTATTTGCTAAATTTAACTTGATTCTTTATCTGGAGATTATTTGATAAAATCTCAGCACACACCCAAAAAAATAGGCCTCATAGCAGGCGCAGGCGAACTTCCCATAGCAATAGCAACTGAAGCACGGGAACAAGGTCATAAAGTAATCGCTATAGCGCTTGAACCTTTAACAGATAAGCGTATCTCTATGTATGCTGACGAAGTAGAATGGGTAAATGTTGGCAAATTCGGAAAGCTCATCAATGCCCTGAAAAAACGTGGGATAAGTGAAGCTGTGATGGCAGGAAAAGTCTCCAAGACCCTGCTTTATAAAAGCAAGATCACACCGGATTTGAGGGCTGTGAAACTTTTATTATCTCTTAAAGACAGAAAAGACGATTCCATACTTCTTTCAATAACAAGGGAACTCGAAGATGAAGGCATCCGTCTCCTTGAAATCACACGGTTTAGTGGTTCTCTACTGATACCTGAAGGGGTTCATACCAAAAAAACCCCGACTGATACTGAATGGAAAGACATAGAGTTCGGCTGGAAGGTCGCAAAGGAAATCGGCAGGCTGGATATCGGGCAGACTGTTGTTGTAAAACAACGGGCTGTCATGGCTTTAGAAGCTATTGAAGGCACTGATGAAGCAATACGAAGAGGAGGTTTACTGGCAGGTGAAGGGGCTGTGATCGTTAAGGTTAGCAAACCCGATCAGGATATGCGGTTCGATGTGCCGACAGTAGGTTTACATACTTTGCAAGTTATGAAAGAGGTCCGCGCAAGAATCCTTGCCTTAGAAGCAAATAAATGCATTATCCTTCAGAAAGCTGCGCTAATCGAAGAAGCCAATAAAGCAAAAATCACAATTGTAGGTTACTCAGGTGCTTAGTATTTTTATAACCGCATTCTTACACCAAATAGAAAAAATAAGAGTGCGATGAATAATATCTGGATTATCCAGCCAATTAGGCATACTCCAACAGCACGAAATGTGCTCTTATAATCCAGTGCCTGTCTCACAGCAATTACCATGGCTATAAGCATCCATACAGATGCTACGAATGAAACAATTCCCGTGATTCCGGGGATGATTCCCAATACACGGATTATACCGGGTGAGCTTGAAAAACCAACAGTACGCAATAATTCCCCAGGAGTTGCATTCGTCTGCTGCTCCGGCAGGAATCTGGTCCCGATGAAGTAGGTTAAATATGCCCATACAAACCATCCGATTAATGCTCCCATAGTTCCAATAAATATACCGCTTAAACCTCCATACCGAAACGTACCAATACCAGCAGCAACGCTCGAAATTATTACAACAAACATGGCCTGCTTTAATGCATCGGGATCATTTTCAACTTCTTCATACAAATGCACATCTAACTTTGCAGCACGTATCATACGATTATTAAAATTAACCATATCTGCCTCCTTGATACGTTCGCTTTTGGTTTAGACATTTAGGGTCCCCCCCCCAACCTTCAAATTTTTCAATTCGAAGATTTTGACTTCTTGCTCTCTCCCTTTTACCTTCACTCTGTCGAGTTCATTGATTTCTATATGTCCTAATAATTTTTTATCAAGTAGAGGCATTATATGTTTGAGGGTAAATTCAGTAATAATAATTTTAGCATTATAGTCTCTTGTCAGTTTTTCAGCACGTGCAGCAAGATTCACGTGGTCTCCAATAACTGTGTAGTCCATCTTTTTACCTGCCGCACCGATATTCCCTATTACAACCTCACCTGTATTTATTCCGATACCGCAATCGAGTATTGGTTTCCCCTCACTTATCCATTTTTTATGCAATTCCTCAAGTCCTGTAACCATATGCAATGCACATCTTATAGCAAGTTCAGTATGGTTCGGCTGGTCAGCAGGTGCACCCCAGAATACCATTATTTCATCACCAACAAACTTGTCCAATGTTCCATCCCATTTAAAAATTATGCCTGACATTTTTTCGAAGTATTCATTCAGTAATTCAACAACCTTTTCAGGTGATGTTTTTTCTGAAAGGGTTGTAAATCCAATAATATCCGAAAAAAGTATTGTTACCGTCTTTCTATCCCCTCCTAATTTTGCTTTATCAGGATTGCTGATTAATTGTTCGACAATTTTTGGCGACACATAGCTCGAAAACATCTTTCTAATCTCTTTAGCTTTCCTTTCCTCAAAAAAGTATTTTGTCACTGTCACAACTATAGCAATAAATATCATATTTGTGGCTGGATAAATGAGATTGACCCATAAATTCATGAATGAAAAAACAAATAGTGAAACTACAATATAGCCACTAAAAAAACCAAATGACAGTATCGCTCCCTTTATCGCACTCATTCGTGGCAGAAAAATTCCCGATAAAAGGCCCGATAAACATACAAAGATAATCTCAAGATAGCCGCTACTTTTCTTCAGAAAATTGCTGGTAATAATATTTTCAACAACTGTTGCATTCTTTTCAACACCAGGCATATTTCCTGAAAAAGGGGTATTCTTTAGATCATAAGTTGCAATAGCTGATGTTCCAAGAAAAATAATATGGTTTTCAATCTCTTTCCGCTGGACATTTCCGTGTAAAATTTCAGCAGCCGATATATATTTGAATGTCCTTTCCTTACCATAATAGTTGATTACCAGCCTTCCATGAAGATCTGTCGGAATAAAAAGATTATTCCCGAGTTTCACACCCCTGTTTCCTGCTATAATCAGATCATCCAATTGTAAACCGAGCGCCAAACGAGCTGTCTGCAATGCAAAAGAAGGGAAGAATTCATCCTGGTATTTCAGATACAGGATCTCCCACCGTAGTTTACCGTCACGATCCGGATGGGAGTAAGCATGACCACTAATGTTATTGCGTAAAATTGGCTCTATATCAACCATCAAATCATGGGCTTCAATAGCACGTATCTGCTTCTGCTCTTCAAGCTTCAAAAAAGCAGAATTAAACATCTGCTCAGGGATATCCCCTTTTTGCAAATCCTTTTTCGCCACCCAGACGTCAAAAACGGATGCAAGCACGATCTTGCCTTCTGCCTGCTGGAGTGCTTCGCCAAGAAATTTATCCGCCTGTTCGTTTTCCGTTTCTGTATAAAAAATATCTACTGCAAGAACCTTTGGATTTAATGCTACTATTTTTTTTACCAGTTCAGCCTGTATTGTCCTGCTCCATGGCCATCGTCCATATTCCTGCAGACTTCTTTCATCAATAGCTACAATAACTACTTCACCTGTCAGCAGCGGGCGTGAGATGAAATTCCTCGCATAAAATCTGTAGTCAAGGGTGAGCGTCTCAGCTCGCTCTTCTAAGGAATCAGGCCTCCAGATTAAAAAAGCAATAAATAATACCGAAGAAAATATACAGAATAAAAATATACGCCTGCCTGTCTTCTTATGGACATCCATATTTACAACTGATTATTAATGAATTATCCGAAAGTTTCAACCTAAAAAAACACCTGAACTTTTAGTCCTACAGGCATGAAGTCATAAAAAGCTTAATAGAACAGATATCATTTGGCAGGTCTAATATTTCAATTCTGCTTTATTGTGATTCGCAACAACAACCAACACAAAATCTTCAGATGAGAGATATCTCTGAGCAACTTTTAAAATATCATCTTTGGTTATAGCATCTATATAAAGAGGATATTTTTCTACGTAATCAGTCCCGAGATCAAAAAATTCTGCAATCGCAAGAAAGTCAGCAATCTTTCTGCTCGTGTCAAGCCTCCTTTTAAAACTTCCAATTAGATAGGATTTAGCTTCCTGGAGTTCATTTTCTAAAACATATTCTTCTCTTACATTTTTAATCTGTTTTAATATTTCATCAATAACAATGTTGGCTGACTCATTTTTAGTCTGCACCTCGATCTGAAAAATTCCCCCTGCTTTATAAGCTGATAGAAAACTATGGATATCATATGCAAGTCCCATATCCTCTCTTATTGTTTGCGTCAGTCTTGATGAAAAACCTCCTCCTCCAAGTATATAGTTCATTACAAAAAAAGCATAATAATCGGGATTATTTCTGCTTATACCAGAACTACCAAAAACAATATTTGCCTGTGTTAAGTCTTTATTTATCTTTATAACCTTTTTTTCTGGTTTATTAAAAAAAGGATACAATATATCTGATGAAGGGACCTCAACTTTCTTCCATCCATTCAGATATTTCTCTATCAAATTGTTCAACTCATCAGCTGAAATATCACCAACTACTGATAAAATACTATTATTCGGCGAATAATAAGATGAATAGAATGCAATTATATCCGCTCTACCTATCTTATCGATTGTATTAACTGAGCCTTCTAATATCCTTCCATAAGGATGTTCACCAAATATTTGCTTTTTTAGAGCTCGATTAGCAAGGAAAGAAGGGTCTTCTTCGAGTTGTCTCAGAAATCCTTTTATATGTTCTTTTTTTCTCAATATTTCATTTTCAGGAAAAACTGGGTTTAGTAGAATATCAGAAAATATTTCAAAACCCTTTTGTAAATCTTTTTTCAATATAGACAGTGTAACCATTGTGTAATCAGCACTTGCGGTCGCGTTCAGAGATGCTCCAATAAAGTCAATTTCTTCGCTAATCTCTCTTGATGTTCGATTTTTTGTTCCTTCTGTAAGAAGCTCCGCTACTAGATTTGCAAGACCTGATTTTTCTGCCGATTCATTAATACTTCCTGCTTTTATAACAAGAGTCACCATAACAATCGGTAGACTTTTATATTCAGAATTGAGAACTATAAGACCATTAGATAACTCTGTTCTTTTTATATCGAGGGCAAAAACCTCTGAAGATAGTAAATAGTTAATAGTAAATAGTGATAAAAATAAAAAGATCAAATATTTTTTAAGCTGTTGATTTTTCACTGTTCATTCTTCACTTTCTTAGTTGGTATCAGAATCCCTACTGTCTTATTATCTTCGTGTAAATATTTTTTTATAACCCTTACAATATCTTCAGAAGTCACCTTTCTTATACCTTCTAAATATTTATCAATGAGCCTCCAATCACCGAGCATCTCAAAAATTCCATAATTCATAGCCTGCAAAAAGATAGAGTCCTGATCCATAATAAAAGATGCTTCTATCTGGTTTTTTACCTTTTGAAGTTCACGTTCAGACAGATCTCCATCCATAACCTTTTTTATTTCTGAATATATTGATTTTTCTACCTCTGTTATGTCAATTCCAGGAGAAACTGTTGCCGAAAGAAAAAAAAGATATGGATCTTTATTAAAACCGCTGTAATCTGCAGATACCTCCAAAGCAATCTTTTTCTCATAAACGAGAGACCGATAAAGTCTTGAACTTTTTCCATCTGAAAGTATCATGCTCAGAACATCAAGCGCGTAGCTGTCTTCATGAGGGAAACTCGGGGTATGATAAGCTAAAAGAATATAGGGAAGTTCTGCTTCCTTTTTAAGATAGACTTTACGTTCCCCTTTTTGTTCTGGTTCATTGTATTTTTTTAGTTTTACTGAATTTTCAGAAGGAATGTTCTCAAAAGCATCTCTGACTTTTTTTATAATTTCATCTGACTTTACATCTCCCACAATGACAACGACAGCATTTTGAGGAGAATACCCCGCTTTGTAATATGAAAGAAGATCATCTGTTTCTATAGATTCAATATCAGACATCCAACCAATAACAGGCCTCTGATATGGATGCGATTTAAATGCCGCTGCTATAATCTCTTCAAAAAGTGCATTCTGTGGATCATCCTCATAGCGAAGTCTTCTCTCCTCTATAACCACATCCCTTTCCGATATAAATTCTTCTTTAATAATTTTAAGGTTTTGCATTCTATCTGACTCAAGATCAATAGCAAGTGATATTTTATCTGAGGGTAAAATCTCGAAATAAACGGTATAATCTTTTGTAGTATATGCATTATCTGTTCCACCATTTTTTTGAATAATTCTCGAAAATTCAGAAGGGCCATATCGATCTGTTCCTTTAAACATCATATGTTCAAGTAAATGGCTTAATCCTGATTTTCCTTCAGGTTCATTTCTTGCGCCAACTTTATACCAGACCTGGAATGTGGCCACAGGCGCCTTATGTTCTTCAATAATAATTACCTTGAGACCGTTTTTAAGTTGATATTCTTTGATTTCAGAGGCGAAGCTATTAATTGAAAATAATAAAAAAAGAAGAACGCTTAATGGTCTAATGTATTTCATTATTAAATATAACAAAAAATGTAAAAACAATGGAACTATACTTTTAAACCTGAAAAATGTAATTAAAATATGGATAATTTAATAATTACATCGAGCTAAAAAAATTTTCGAGCAATGTATGCATTATTTGGGTTAAGCTTATTTTAACAATATACTTGACACTTTTCAGTAACTTCGCTATTTTATGTAAAGTAAAACTTTTATATAAGGAGTAACATTATGCATAGGAAAAAATATATATTATTAAAGACATTGTTTTTTTGTGTAATATTGATTCTACCTTCCATTATCTCAGCAGAAATGCAGGAATATAAAGATTACATTATTATGAGAGGTGATACCCTCTGGGATATAACTAATAAGGAATTGCAAGATCCTTTTCTCTGGCCAAAGGTCTGGAAGGAAAATCCTGAAATAGAAAACCCTGATAGAATCTATCCAAACCAAAAGATCAGGATTCCTCTCTACTTGTTACAAAAAGAAATAACTCTCGAACCCAAAGTCGAAGCAAAACCTGAAGAAATAAAAAAACCTGAAGAAATAAAAATTGAGCCTCTGATAAAACCCTATCTCGTTAATAAAACTCTATTGATTTCAAGTGGTTATATAGTTGATGAAATACATAGCGTTGGTAAGATTATTGAAACTCCAACTGGCAAGACTGTTCTGGGCAAAGGGGATTCTGCATATATTCAAACACAGATTCCTATAAAGAAGGGTGATAAGTTTTACATTATTAAACCCATGGAAAAAGTAAAGCACCCCAAAACCGGCCGTAAAATAGGATATCTCATTGAGGTTATAGGTATTGCAGAAGTAATAGATGAAGAAGACCCGAAAATAATTATAAAAGAATCCTATTGGGAAGTTACTACAGGAAATCTCCTCGACACCTACTATGAAATCGAACCTCCTTTAGCTCCTGAAAACCCAAGGAAACCAGATATAAATGGATACATTATTGCAACAAAACACTCACATTTAATAAATGTGCCGTATGATGTAGCATATATTGATAGAGGAAAAAAAGATGGCCTTCAGGTCGGAGATATCCTTGCAACACTTGTTCAAAGTAAACACACGATATTTAACGGACTCATACAAGTTATCAATCTCAAAGAATCAACATCTACCGTTATTGTAAGAAAAAGTGATTCAGAGATTTTAAAAGGAGATCCGGTAACTAAGGTTATGCAGGAGTAGAAGTCAATCTCTTCAAGGCTTTTAGTCTGCTCGGATGCTTAAGTTTTCTTAAAGCCTTAGCTTCTATTTGCCTAACTCTTTCTCTTGTAATAGAAAGATGTCTACCTACCTCCTCAAGGGTATGATCTCTTTCAGCTCCAATTCCAAATCTCATTCTTATGACCATTTCTTCTTTTGGAGTTAATGTTTTCAAAACCTTCTGTATCTGTTCAGAAGTTTCAATCTTTTCTGCATCTGAATAAGGAGAAGGACTGTTCTTATCACCTATAAAATCTTCGAGTTCTGTATCTTCATCTCCTACAGGAGTTTGTAAAGCTATAGGGTCCTGTATGGCCCTGAATACCTCTTCTACTTTTCTTGTCGGAACTATAAGCTTTTGCGCAATTTCTTCATTAGTAGGCTCTCTTCCAAGCTGCTGAGTTAGCTCTCTTGATGCTTTAGTGACCCTATTATAAAATTCCATCATGTGCACAGGGACTCTTATTGTCTTTGTCTGATCTATCAATGCACGGGTGATAGCTTGCCTGATCCACCATGTTGCATATGTGCTGAATTTAAAACCCTTTTCATATTTAAATTTATCAACTGCCTTCATCAGGCCTATATTACCTTCCTGTATCAGATCAAGAAGAGGCAGACCTCTTCCCACATAATTTTTTGCTATATTAACAACTAACCGCAGATTACGGGTTATTAGCTCATTTTTTGCAGTAGTTATCAATGTCTTTGCCTTCTGAATTCGAACCCACATTGATTTCAATTGGTCAACCTTTATTCCAACTTCAGATTCAACTCTTTTATATGTCTTCTCTATCTCTTTGGCTATTAATTCCAATTTTTTTGTATCAATATTTTTTTTCTTCTTTTCTCGAATAGCATTCTTAAGACTCTTCAATGAACCAAATTTTGTAATTTTACTATCCTTCTCATCAATCTCATTCATAAGCTCTTCAATGATCTCAACACTCATATTAAGTGCCTCATCTGGCTTGTCGTCTTCTGAATTGAGATCTTCTTCGTGTCCATTTAAGCTTGCTTCTAATTTCTTATATAAAGGCATCTCTGTTACCAACTCTCTAATTATTGTCTTGCCTTCCTCCAATCTTTTAGCAAGCTCTGTTTCCTCATCTTTTGTAAGGATTGATATATCACCCATTGAGTAAAAATATGCTTGTACTAAATCCTCAGTCTTTTCATACTCATCTGCCTCTTCTTCCATTTCTTCATCTGAAGGAAGCACCTCTTCATGATCTACTACCTTTACTCCCATATCTTGAAGAATATCCATAAGGTCTTCTATTTCATCAGGGGAAAAGAATTCTGATGGTAATGCATCATTTATCTCATCATAGGTTAAAGTTCCTCGCCTTTTACCTATATCTATTATTTCTTCAAATATGTCTCTTTCTCTCATTATTTAATACCCCTCAGTAAACACAAAATTAGGGCCCTTTTATAGGCCCTTATTTTTCTCTGACAACAGGAGGGAGTTAATAAGGGTCAAGTCGCACGGTCTATTAGTACTGGTCAGCTCAATGCATTACTGCACTTACACCTCCAGCCTATCAACGTGGTAGTCTACCACAGACCTTC
>JACAFF010000022.1 GCA_013388455.1 Nitrospirota bacterium | reverse complement strand
TACAAGGCAAAGTGAAGATGGTGCCTGAGGCTGATTGCCTTCATACATGTCAAAAGATGCACTCTGATACATCTCATAAACTACACCAGGTGCCATCCTGTTCCAGAGCGGATAATCGCTTGAACCAGAGTGTGGTGTGTGGCACATTGCACATGGCTCATAACTTTCTTCCTCTTTATTTATTCTCATATCATGTCTGATATCATGCGGTGAGCCTTTAATAGATGCCCAAAGAATGTCAGATATTCCCGAAGATAATAATAATATTATTATCAGGATTTTAATCAAAATATTTTTTACATATTCATTCATTTTTCCGTTATATTGATAAAAGCGAAAAATATGCCTTTTAGAAAGAAAAGCTAACATATTGATAAATAAGAAAAATTAATAATCAGAAATTAACGATATAAAAATTAATGTGCGGTTTTGACATATTTAGATGACAGAATAAAATAAGTAAATAAAAAGGTAAGTGACTGATTTTTTTGTGAAAATTGTAGATTAAGACAGGATTTTTCAGGTATTTAGAAATATGTGCGTTTTTGGTATTGGTGTGCTTTAGTGATATTTATGAATATCAAGAGAAACAGAGTATTTCTCTATTTTTCTTATAAGAGCTCTCCTGCTTATTTGCAGAAGTTTGGCAGCCTTGGTTCGGTTACCCTCACATTTAACAAGAGTTTCTTCAATATGTCTTTTTATAACATCATCGATTGAGGATACTCTGGTTTTTTGCTCTTTTTTATAACCAAATGTTTTTAAATGTGCTGGGAGATCATCCAGCCTGATGAATGTTTCAGTAGTTAAGATTGCTGCCTGTTCAATGGTATTTTCGAGCTCTCTCACGTTACCAGGCCAATCATAGGACATTAAAATATTTTGTGCAGGTCTCGATAAGCCATGAACTTTTTTCCCCGTTCTGCTGCTAAATTTTTCGAGGAAAAATTTATATAGGAGTGGGATGTCATCTTTTCTTTCACGAAGAGGAGGGACATTAATACTAAGAGGAGTAAGTCTATAATATAGGTCCTCTCTAAAATTCCCCTTTTTGCACTCTTCTTGCAGATTTTTGTTTGTTGCAGCTATAACTTTACATTTTGCTTTCAACAATTGATTATCTCCAATTTTTCTGAACTCGTTGCTTTGTAACACTCTTAGTAGACTTGCCTGCGAAGATAATGGAAGATCTCCTATCTCATCCAGAAAAATAGTTCCTTCACCAGCAGCTTCAAATAAACCAATTTTATCTTTTATCGCGCCAGTAAAAGAACCTTTCCTATGGCCAAAGAGTTCTGATTCTATAAGATTGTCTGCTATTGCTCCACAGTCACAAATGATAAATTGGTTTTTTGAAGCTGGACTCAGGGAATGAAGGGCTTTAGCTATAACCTCTTTACCTGTCCCTGTTTCACCTATTATTGTAACAACCTTAAAATATGGTGCTATACATCTCATAAGAGCAAATATGTCAAGCATCCTTGGATTTTTACCCACCACTCCTGCAAATGTATATCGAGTTCTGAGTATTTTTTCTAACTCAGCAGTATCCCTATTCATCTCAATGAAGTTTGAAATGCTATCTATAGTTGTCTTAAGCCTTTCTAATTTATCAGAGGAAAGAGAGAAAAAAGCAGATGCTCCCTTTTTAATTGCATCAATAGCATCCAGATCGTTATCTCCGAAGAATATTATTTCGATTCTTGGATCAATATTTTTAATATGCGAGAGGATATCAATATCATCTTGAAGTAATATAATGTCATAGTTTTTTCTTACAATGATTTCCTCGATTGATTCATATTCGGAAATTATATCCACAGCATGATCTTCAAGTAATGAAATAACTTCTTTTTGAGGTTTTTTAAGAGCGCACAAGATTTTCAACATCTAATCAATTGGCTCCTTACCTATTAAATCATTATGATTTTATCAATTTTTCAAATAAGATACAAATAAATTAAATTTTATTATTTGATCTGAATATTTTTTATGCCTGATGGTCTCCATGCAGGGGGTATTACGCGGGGTGGTTCCATCTTTTTTAGATACGATGCCCATATAAGCTTGAAATCACCAAATTTGTCATTAACAGTATCCATTGCCTTAAGAAGTGCCTTTTCTTTTTTCCTGTCTTCAAAAAGGGTCATCTGATTATTGTCCCTGATGAGGCTCGATAGAGATACGCCGAGCAGTCGTACACGGTTTTTCAATTTAAAAGTATTTAGTAAAGAAATAGCACTCTTATAAATTTCATGAGTATGGTTTGTATAATCATAAAGTGTCATCTGTTTCGAAAAAGTTTCAAAATCAGGGTATCTCACAGTCAGAGACACTTTTTTACCGATAAATCCATACTTCCTTGCCCTTCTACCAACCATCTCACTCATTTTGAGAATTTCTGCGTCTATATCTTTTCTTTGATATAGATCTTTCGGGAATGTCATACTATGGCCAATAGATTTCGGATCCTTCTCCTTAACATATAGAGGTCTGTTACAGATACCCATACCCATTGCTCTGAGATGTTCTCCCATGATACCAAACTTGTTCCTCAGAAGACTTGCTGGTGCCCTGCCGAGTTCACCACAGGTTCTTATCCCTATAGATTCGAGCTTATCTTGAAGCCTTGACCCTATCCCCCAGAGTTCTTTTATCGGTAGAGTTTCAAGAACAGAGTTTACTTCTTCAGGTTTGATCCATCTCAGTCCATCAGGTTTTGCAATATCACTGGCAAGTTTTGCAAGGAGAATATTTGGAGCAATCCCGACCGTGCAGGTAATACCGAAGCGGTCTTGAATTTCATCTTTTATGGTATAGCCGATAATTTCAGGCCCGCCAAAGAGATGGTGTGTTGTTGTTATATCGAGAAAAGCCTCGTCAATTGAATAAATCTCAACATCAGGTGTAAACCGCAGATAAATTTTTTGTAACTCCCTACAGGTATATGTGTATTTTTCGTTATTGCCAGCAACGAGGATAAGGTGAGGGCATATTTTCTTTGCCTCGTATATATTCATCCCTGTTTTAACCCCATATTTTCTTGCTTCATACGAACGGGTTGTAATAACAGTCCGTGCGCCGGAACCGACTACAGCAATCGGTTTCCCCCTTAGCTTTGGATTTGTCTGTTGCTCAACGGATGCAAAAAATGCATCCATATCTATGCATAGGATGATGTTGGACATTAATTTAAATGTTCCTCCAGAAGAGCCGCTATATGATTGTCCGGAACACGTCGGATTTTTATATTCTTTCATTTATCATATTTTGAGACACCTGTATTCCCATCCAACTGTTTTTCCCCAATTAAAGATTTCAAAAATCTTTTGAGTAAAGTGAATTTATCCAGTTGAGGATAATCGATGTAAAACCCTATTTGAACCTTGCTTTCAACATTTTTGAATCCTGTTTTATTTATGAGCGATTCAACTTTTTCTTTAATCTCAAAAAAAAAATTTTGTCCGGTTTTTTCGGTCTTTTCTTTACTGTTTTTTTTCAGTTCTTGGCGGATTTTATTAATTATACTGCTAATATTTATTTTTTTAAAACCATCTCTTTAATAAAGTTCAGTCTGTCCGATAAGCGGATATTTCTTGTAAACGTTTGTTTTAATCAGGTGCATTGTCAAAGCGGTAAATGCTTCGCTTGCAATATATGCTGTCGCAGTCAAATTAAGTCCAAGAAAAAAGGCTGCTCCAAGCGGACCTCCACTTCCTGCAATTCCTGATAAAAACCTGTCAGTCTGCCGAACCAAACTCGTGAAGCATTTCCGAAAATCTGTCCAATAGTCAAGATTGGAACGGCTGCTTTTATTCCAACCATTTCTGTCAAAACGGGGAGCAAAACTAATGCTCCGCCAAATCCTGCTGCTCCCGAAATTGTCGCTGCGAGAAATGAAACTGCGAATAATGTTATCTGCTCTTGTAAAGGTGTAATCATCTACCATTATATTTTGAATTTTGGAATAGTATATTATGAAATTATTTCCTTCACTACCAACATCAAGAAACCTCCCAAGAAGAATAACGTAATACGAAAAATGCATTGTGAAGCTGGCACAGGAAAAACAACCTTTCCTTTTGTATCAGGGATCCATTCTTTAAGTTGTATATTGAGTTCCCAACCATAAAGAAGACGATCCGCCCATGTATAATTACCCCACAACGCAAGGTAAAAGCTATAAGCGAATAAAAAGAAAAAGGGGAAAAAATTTTTCTGTAGAGGTGGGGCAATGCCGAGAACGATGAGAAAAGGAAGTATAGCTAATACAGAAGCAAAGGTTTGCTTTTTACCAAGACTTGAGGCGCAATTTTCGCAGTAGGAAGGGGACAGTATTACTTGATCACATCTCCACCAATTCCCAGGTTCATCCCTCAAAATAAATCTCAGCCACCAGAACTTCCATATCTCAATACGGACTGTTTTCTCGCCCGCTATACCACCGCATCCAGGACAGACGTCTTTTTTAAGAGAAATTGTCGGCTCCTGTCTTTTGTTTTTTATATTATGCAATAACAGGTTTTTTTGAAAAACATCATAAATACTCAAACTTGCCTCCAACCATTTTTACTCCTTTTGCCTCTCCTCCTCCATCTCCCCAAATAACAGCAAAAATCTTTGCCAACATGGCCCGATAAGGAACGATTTTCTCAATCGACCAAGATGCCATCTCAAAAGTATCGTATACACTGTGGATGAAAACCAGAAGAGTTGGTTCTACGGCAGGGACTTTTCCTTGAACATCAACACAAGGGACGATAATTACGCAATTGCCAGGACGGAGTACGCATGACTCCACTGGCGAAGGTTCCTCTTCTGGCCAGGGTTTATCTGAAACTACCAGTTTTTGCAGCAGAAGGCTATAGAGCCTTCCACCACTATTTTGTGCCTTGGTTAACGCAGATAATGCGTTCGTGTCCGCAAAACTAAGAACATGTGTAAAATGTCTCAAAGGTTCTTCTAAATACCATGGCACAAACGAGCAGGTAAAATAATTCTCAGTTCCCTTATACTTGTCCGGTTCAAAAATCTCAAGATCTATGTCCCTCGGATACTCCATAGCCTTTTTAATATAATATTCAAGTCTGAATTCTCTATCACCTTCTTTCGCTTTCAATAATGTTTGGTAAATCTGTCTGAAGGCAGTAAATATATTCAACGATGGTTTTGCTCTTGCAAGCAATATAGCAGCTTCTTTAAGTTTTGGTTTCATCTTGCGATAAACTTCAGCCTTTCCATCTTCCAGTAGTGTAGAAGATGCAAGTCTTAGTGACTCGTCGTGGTTTATTCCAAATTTCTCACTGAATAAAGTAGCTATTTGGGGGATGTCTGAAAGGTCTGGTTTTACACCATTCGCCTCCTCCAACAATGAGGTAATCTTTGATGCTGTCTCCTGATCAATTCCAAGAGAAAAGACGATTTCACGAAAATCTGGCATTTGCTTACCCGCCGTACCGATGAGCAAAATGGAGCGTTAGCAACTTTTGCTCATTTTGTTCACATCAGTATTAAGTGCTGATATAATTCTAATTTGGCAATGTATCAGCACCTGGTGCGGATATTTTAGCTCTGGCAGAATTGCCAGAAAATCAATTCCTTTGCCAATAAATCTCATTTCTCAGCCCCTTTGATATGAATCAGCATTCTTTTGCTATCTATATCTTCGGCCTTGAGTTTTACAGGTGTTTGATATTATCAACAGATGATAGGATTTTAGCAACATCTTTTTTGCTCAGAACGACAGGCAGTTTCTTATCCTTTCTCGGTCTCTTAATCTCATACAAAAACTTCCTCTTGCGCATCATTCCATATACCATTTTCTGCTTTCGATAGTTCTGACCTTTGCGACAAGATGAGGATTATATTTGAAGGAAACTATTGTCCTGTCTGATATGTCTTTACTAATATTTACCCCATTAGTTCCGCCTGTGTTGAACGTATTCTATCAATCCCCTTTATCACTGTCAACGCTTATGCCTCAAGCTTCTCAAGCCTCCAGAGAAGTGATGTGGTATCGAAACTCAATTCATACAATGTTTTTCCATCTGATACAGAGAAGTGATAAGACCTTGTCTGTCCTTCTCTGGTTTCCCATGTATAGGTAATCTCTTTTACTTCAAAGAGTCTCCTGTTCCATTTGAATTTCAGCGGCCGGATTTTATACGGCAGGCCGAATGATGCAATAACGCTTATGGCTTCTCCGATGTCCATTAAGAATAAATAAAGACGACGTTATACTCTCCCTTTAATCCCCTACCCTCATGGGAGGGAATATTTCCCATCTCCACTTGTGGGAGAGAGGGAAGGGTTAGGGGTATTTTGATAAGTCGTTTTTCTTACAGTTTTCTGATTACTCCCACAACCTTGCCTATAATTGTTATTTCATCAGCATTATGAGTTACCGATTTCATGGTTTTGTTTTCAGGCTTGAGAATTATTTTCATTTTCTCTTTATATATCCTTTTCACAGTTGCTTCATCCTCTATCAACACAACTCCAATCTCACTGTTTTCGATCGTCTTCTGGGGACTCACGATAACATAATCTCCATCGAATATGCCGGCCTCAATCATACTATTACCTGTTACTCGCAGGACGAAAGCATCCTGATGGGGAAACAAGGATTTATCAATCAGTATATGCGTATCAATATCCTCCTGTGCGAGGATTGGTTTGCCGGCCCTTATATTTCCTGCAACGGGGAGCATTAATCCACTCGATGGTTTAAAACTAAGAATCTCTATGCCCCTTGATTTTAAAGGGTTTAATTTTAAAAAGCCTTTTCTTTCAATTGCCTGAAGATGTTTTCTTGCAGCAGCCCACAGGATTTTAAAGTGAGCACCGATCTCCCTTACAGTCGGCGGGTAACCGTGGGTCTTCGTGTATTCTTTCAGGAACTCAAGTATGCGTTTCTGCTTATCAGTAAGCTCTTTCATAGGAAATTCTCTTTTATATCCCCACCTTAATTGGAAGTGGCTGGGCAGGGGCGGATGCGGGAAGGGGTCTGTTCCCCAATCCCCTGCCCAGTCTTTCTTCAGAAAGTGGGGGGTAAATTATATATACAAATGTATACTAAAAATAAAATTTTGTCAAGCAGATAAAAATGCCCGGATTTGCCGATAGAATCTTAAAGCCTTTGATATTTATTTAAAGAGATGCTGAAATAGATTAAGAATCTCCATCGGCAAATTTTGGAAATGTGAAGGGTTTTATTTTATGTCCGCATTTTTATTTCATAGCACTTATGTGCTAATTCAACAAGTTCATCAAACTTCCAGTTTCCGCGATCGGTAAGTTGATGTGCCGGCTCAGATGGGATTGCTCCAAGTCCGAGATATGCACCGCTTATAGCACCTGCCATTGATGCTGTAGTATCAACATCTCCGCCTGCTGAAATTGCTGTGCAGATTGTTTGCCAGTAATCATCTGGCGTTCTGATGAAACAATAGAGACTCCATAGAACACTGCTGATTACAAAAGGAGTTATGCCGCGCCATCCATCTTCTTCAATATATTCAGGATCAATCCCTGCTCTGGAGATAAATAATACAGCTTCCCTTGGAGGTAACAAGCTCCATTGTTTTAATTTCTGCAACTCTGATGTAAAGTCTGTATCAATTTCTCCGGTCAAATCACAAAGAGAATTAATAAAGCTTTCTCCATCTATTTGCTTATTTTTCAGCACAATCGCAACTGCTCCGCTGACTGCTACTGCTCCTGCCGAACATCTTAGATCTTTATGGGTAATCCTTCCCTGGTCATGTGCTGCCTGAATTAACGCCTTTGGGTTATCAAAAAAGATTAATCCTATAGGTGCAGCACGCATGGCGCTACCATTTCCTGCTGATGGAGAAGGTGTGCCTGATTCTTCCCATGAAATGCCTTCCGCGAGTTTTAAAGCTGCCTGTCTGGTAGAATAACCAAACCCTACAACCCTCCTTTCTATAAAGATACGCATAAGACGCTTTGCATAATTTTCTGGATCAAATTTCTTACAGTCTACATAGCTCAGGAGCAATTCACGGGCAAGTTGTGAATCGTCAGAGTATTGTCCGAAAGGGAAGGGGAATCTTCCGAAAGAAACAACTTTTTCAGTTAGCAGAAAATCTTCAATATATCTTTGACATGCTTCTGCTGAAAATCCCTCCACAACAAAACCAGTAGCATCACCAAGGCATTGTCCTATAAGACATCCACTGAATTGATCTCTATGAGGAATCATGTTCTTACTTTATTACTCTTAATTATCTGATTTTGCTGCCCGGCGGAACTTCTTTTTCCGGATGCATTAAAACAGGTTTCCCTTCAACATCAACTGCGAGAATCATCCCATGGCTTATGATTCCCCTGATATTTTTTGGTTCTAAATTTAAGAGTATAGGAATTTCTTTGGCAATGACTTGCTCTGGTTCATATAGTTCAGCAATCCCTGCAACGATATTTCTTTTTTCGAAACCTAAATCAACTTCTAATTTGAGTAATTTATCAGTGTCTTTAACTTTTTCTGCTGATACGATTTTCCCGATTCTTATATCAAGTTTATTAAAATCCGTGTAAGTAATCATAGCTTATACCTCTTGTGATGGTTTTCTTTAAATTTTTAATACTATTACAATTATGCATCTTTTGGCAATAAAATCTTGCTCAGCCTTTGAAACTTAAAGGTTTACATAGTTCTTTCTATATGATAGAATTTTTAATGAAGAGAGGTTTATTAATAGGGATTTCTATTATATCTTTTACTCTTCTTTTAATAATGTTGATACCCACGAGGGAAATAGATATAAAGTTGAACATAAAAGAAGGCTCTTTTCTTGAAGACCTGAAGATTATCCATAAAAAGACCGGGATGACCGCATGGATACTTAATGCAGAAAAGGCAGTTTTTACTGAAAGTGATGAGAAAGCTGAATTGGAAAAAATTCAGTTGTTTATACCTGAAAATGACGTTACCTTGTTCGCTGATAAAGGCATATATAATCTTTCCGAGCAGAGCTTTACAACTGGTGGAGCTATTAAGGCGAAGGCAAAGGATTACACTATAAAAGCAGAAATGATTGATTATGAGATTTCTTCAGGAACTATTGAGGCAGCCGGGAAAATAGAGGTTGAGGGCAAAGGTTTCAAAATTGAAGGCAGAGGAATGAAAGTTGATAAAGAACAAAAAGTCCGGATATACAATGATGTCAAGGCAATCTTTTATAAGTAGTTTAGTCAGTCTCATCCTTTTTTTCTCGATTCTTCCCCTGTTCATTTCAGAAGGCCTTGCCGAACAGGGATCAGGAGAAATTAAAGGACCGATAGTCATCACTTCTCAGATGCTTACTGCTGATAACAAAACAAATACGGCTATTTTTGAACGTTCAGTTGTTGCAAAAACAACAGATACAACTATATATTCAGACAAGATGGTTGTTCTGAGCGATAAGGATACAGGAAATGTGACAAGGATTGATGCAGAAGGGAATGTGAAATTTATAAAAGGAGACAGGGTTGTTGTTTCGGAAAAAGCTACATATCTTGCGGATGGAGAAAAAATTATATTTACCGGTGAGCCGAGAGCAACAGAGGGTGAAAATGTTGTTACAGGTAAAAAGATGACTTATTTTATGAAAGAAGACAGATTTCTTGTAGAAGAAAGTAAGGTTTTCCTTAGAAAAAAGAAATAATAAAGTAAAGAATTAATAATGCACCTCCTTGAGACTAAAGGTCTTTCAAAATATTATGGTAAGAGACAGGTTGTAAAAAATCTGCACCTTTACGTCAGTTCAGGAGAGATAGTAGGCCTACTCGGGCCGAATGGTGCAGGGAAGACGACCAGTTTTTATATGACTGTGGGTCTGATAAAACCTGATGCGGGGAAGATTTTTCTTGATAATCAGGATATAACAAGGTTGCCCATGTATAGAAGGTCACGGATGGGAATAAGTTATCTGCCTCAGGAGCCTTCGATATTCAGAAAACTGACTGTTGGAGATAATATAAGGGCAGTACTTGAAATAAAGGGCCTTAATCGCGAAGAGATTGAATTGGAGCTGGCACGTTTATTGAAAGAATTTAATCTTACAGGTCTCCAAGAAAAAGAGGGATATAAACTTTCAGGAGGAGAGAGGCGCAAGACTGAGATAGCAAGGGCTATCGCTATAAAACCGCTTTTTCTTTTATTCGATGAACCTTTTGCAGGAATAGACCCTATTGCTATCATTGAGTTAAAAAAGATGCTGAATCACCTGAAAAATATAGGGCTCGGCATTCTTATAACAGATCATAATGTAAGAGATACACTTTCTATAACAGATAGGGCTTATATAATTAATAATGGAGAAATTCTCGAGGAAGGAAGTCCTGATAGAATCATATCAAATAAAATGGTTAAAGAGACCTTCCTTGGAGAGGAGTTCAGACTCTAATGGCACTCGAGAGCAGACTTGAACTCAGATTATCACAGAAACTAATATTAACCCCGCAACTCCAGCAGGCGATAAAGCTTTTGCAACTTCCTCATCTCGAGCTCACACAATTCTTAAATCAGGAGCTAATGGAAAATCCACTCCTTGAAGAAATAGTAGATGAAATGGAAGAGGTCTCATCAGAAGAAACCGTCTATGAAGAGAGAGACAATATTGAACCTGAAGATATGATATTAGAAGATGCAGAAGCCCCCCTCGAGAAGCTCATGAATTTTACTGTAGATGAATACTTTGAAGAGAGGGGATATGATGGAAGGGATCTGGGATACTTTAATCCCGGAACAGTAACTCCACCTTCATTTGAACAATTTATTTCTAAAGAACCAGATCTTTATGACCATCTCTTATGGCAGTTGAGACTTTCAAATGAGTCCGAGGATATTAAAAAAGTTGGAGAGATAATTATAGGAAATATTGATGAAAATGGATATTTGGTTGCAAGTATCGACGAAATTGTAGAGGCAGCGAAAGTGCAAAAAGAGACAGTCGAGAAGGCACTCGATTTGATACAGAGATTTGATCCTCCAGGGGTTGGTGCAAAAAATTTATGTGAATGTTTACTTCTGCAAATCAGGACATTTAACCTCCAGAACACTGTTGTTGAAAATATAATTAGGAACAATCTGGATGACCTTGAAAAGAAAAGATATACCCAGATTGCTCAGCAGTATGGTATTTCCATTAGTGAAGTAATGGCTGCCTTAAAAATTATTGAAGGGCTTGAACCTAAGCCAGGCAGGAATTTTGCAAGTTTTAATGTAAATTATATTATTCCGGATGTGTTTCTTATCAGGACGCATGATGAATATCAGATTATTTTAAATGATGAGGGTATCCCAAAGCTGAGAATCAGCAATTTTTATAAAAATTTACTCCAGCATGATAATGCTTTTTCAAAAGAGGATAAGCAATTTTTTATTGAAAAGTTCCGTTCAGCAGTTGGACTATTAAAAAGTCTTGATCAAAGAAGCAGGACTATTTATAGGGTTACAGAGACACTCTTATCTCTTCAGAGGGAGTTTTTTGATAAAGGAATTGAATATCTTAAACCTTTAACATTGAAAGATGTTGCTTCAGCAATCAATTTACACGAAAGCACTATAAGCAGAGTTACCTCGAACAAATTCATATCATGTGATCGTGGAATTTTCTGTTTTAGGTATCTATTCAGCAGTGCTCTTAATAGCGGGATGCGAAGTATTTCATCAAAATCTGTCAAAAATCTTATAAAGAAAATCGTGACTGAAGAAGATGCACAAAAACCGCTAAGTGATAATCATATTGCAGAGATACTCAAGAAAAAAAATATTACAATTGCAAGAAGAACAGTAGCAAAATATAGAGAAGAGCTCGGTATTGCCTCACAATCGAAACGGAAAAAACAGACTTCACTATAAGGAGGATTTATGAATATTATTGTGACAGGAAGACACCTTGAGATTACACAGTCTTTAAAAAGTTATGCAGAGAAAAAGATTAAGAGAATAAACAAATATCTTTCAAGTATAACTGAAGCTATTGTTACTATAACAGTTGAAAAGTATAGGCATAAGGTAGAAGTATTGCTTAAGGCTAATGGGGTCCTTATTCAGGCTGAGAGTGTTACTGGTGAGGTATATTCGTCTATTGATGAGGTATCAGAGAAACTCGAACGTCAGATAAAGAAATATAAGGAAAAACTTGTTTCTCACAGAAAGAATGAAGGAAAAACCAGCACTGTTTCAGCTAAAGTAGAAATTCCTGCTGAAGTTGGGAAAATTATAAAAAACAAACGTTTTGAACTGAAACCAATGAGCCCTGATGAGGCAGTAATGCAGATGGAACTACTCGATAAGGATTTCTTTGTTTTTACCAATGACAATAGTGGGGATATCAATGTCATATACCGGAGAAGAGATGGCAATTTTGGATTGATTGAACCAGTGAAATAAAGAAAGTATGAAATATGAATTATGAAGGAACCAATTATTGTTATAATCACGGGTCTTTCCGGTTCCGGCAAAACCGTTGCTTTAAGGGCACTTGAAGATTCCAGTTACTTTTGTGTGGATAATCTTCCAGTTGCCCTGATTGATTCCCTTGTTTCGATTGTATCCAGAAATAAAAATATCAGGAAGATTGCAATCGGGATTGATATTAGGGAGAAGGGATTTTTATCAGGTATTAAAAATGCACTTAAGATTTTGAAAAATAAATATAAAACTGATATTATCTTCCTTGAAGCAGAAAAGGAAGTGCTGGTCAGGCGATTTAAAGAGACTCGAAGGCCACATCCCCTTGGAGGAAAGATTGAAGAAGCTATCAGAAAAGAGAAAGAAAGGCTTTCTTTTCTGAAAGATGATTCTGATAGAGTTATTGATACGTCTCCATTTTCCCCACATCAACTGAGACAACTTATTACCTGTATCTATGGAATAAAAAAAGGTACTAAAGCTATGAGGCTAATCCTGATATCTTTCGGTTTTAAATACGGCCTTCCTCAGAACCTCGATCTGCTTTTTGATGCAAGATTCCTTCCAAATCCAAACTTCATACCAGAATTAAAACAACTTAAAGGCACAGATAAAAGAGTTTCTGATTATGTATTCAGGCATCATAATTCCAAAACTTTTATAAAAAAAATAAAGGAATTTCTGGATTTTCTTATCGAACAATATCTTAAAGAAGGTAGATTATATGTTACAGTTGGTATAGGTTGTACAGGAGGTAATCACCGTTCTCCGGCTATAGTAGAAAAATTGCGTGATTATCTTAAAAAACATCCAATTGATATTGATATTATTCATCGTGATATCAGATAATTTTGCACTCCATTTTCTTAACAAAGTTTTATTTGAGCTGTGTTAGTATAATTGTTGCCGTAATTAATATTCTTTTTTTTAACAAGTTTGCGGTAAAATAAATTTTCAGTGTCTGTGTATAAACTGCTGTTTTCTGTATATACACAGATTATTGACTACTGATTGTTGGTTGGTTTTTTAAGGAGAGGTGGCCGAGCTGGTCGAAGGCAGCCGCCTGCTAAGCGGTTGTGGAGGTAAAACTTCACCCAGGGTTCGAATCCCTGCCTCTCCGCCAGTTAACGGCAGTAAATAGTTAAAATTGAACAGTGATATAAGAAAATTTTCAACATATAAGGAGGATTAGATGCAAAAAGTTTTTATATTGATAGTATTTCTTCTATTGATTTTATCATTGTCAGCATGTGAGAAGAAAGAACCACAGCAACCTGTCCAGCAGGCGCCTGCGCCTATGGGAACAGGGCCAATATTATCAGAACCTGTCCCTCCCGGGCAGATGCCCCCTTCAATGACACAGCAGGGACAACAGCCTGAAGGGCAAGGGATGATGATGCAGAGGGTAAAAACAAAGATTGTTGTGCCTGAATCAGTCAAAGGTAAATGGAGTGGAGCGAGGATTATTTTTGAAGATAAAGTTGCTAAGACAAAACAGGAATATTTAGTTAAACTCAATAGTGAATTCAAAATTCCTAATACAAATCTAAATCTTCATGTAGGTGATTTTCTCCCTGATTTCAAAATGGATGGAATGACCCTAACATCATCAACAAATCAGCCAAAAAACCCTGCACTAAGTGTGCAGGTTTTTGAAAATAACAAAAAGATTTTTCCAGCTTCCGGAAAACAGTGGGGCTGGTTGTTCGCAAAGGTTCCTGCAATACACCCATTTGAGCATCCAAAATACAGCATATTTCTTAAAGAGGGTGTAAAAAAATAAAATGGAATGCGCCCATAGCTCAGCTGGATAGAGCGTCGGACTACGAATCCGCAGGTCGGGGGTTCGAATCCTCCTGGGCGCGCCACTAAATGAATATTGTCATTAACCTCAACAAAACAAAGGATATTTCTTCCCAGCAGGCTGTAACAAGAGTTAAACGTCTTTTTACTGCAAAAAAGGCAGGTCACGCAGGAACTCTTGACCCGATAGCAACAGGCGTCCTTCTCATATGCTTGAACAAAGCTACAAAGATAGCTCGATTTTTATCGGACCTCGATAAGGAATATATTGTAAAGTTAAAGCTCGGGGAGAGTACAGATACATACGATTCTTCAGGTAAAATAACAGCCAGAGGTGAACTTTCTTCATTAAATTTGTATTCTTCCATAGAGAAAGTCTTATCCAGATTCACAGGTCAGATTGAACAGGTGCCACCTATGTATTCAGCAATAAAGGTATCAGGTAAGCCATTATATAAACTTGCAAGACAGGGTGTGGCAATAGAGAGACGTCCCAGAAAAATCAATATTTATTCTATTGATATATTAGGGATTGATTTACCATATATTGACATAAAAGTAGTGTGTTCAAAAGGAACATATATACGGACATTGTGCCACGACATAGGTAACGAATTAGGTGTGGGAGCACATATGCATTCACTTGTAAGAACGCGTATAGGTAATTTCAAAATTAATGATTCAGCTTCAGAAGAAGAAATACAAGTAAAAGCCTGTGCTCAATATTCAATAGATTTAGCATTATCGCATCTTCAAGAGGTTGTTTTTGATGAAAATGCCTATAATAAAGCAAAGAATGGTCTGCCTGTAAATATTTCTCTTTTTAAAACTCTGGAAAAAGATATATCTGAAAAGTTCTTTTCAGAACGTTATGTTAGACTTAAAAGTCCTGATAAAAGACTTTTTGGGATAGGGAAAATTCAAGATAAAGAAATAAAAATAGAGAGATTCTTAAACTAAATTCTAAGGATTTAGGGCAAATCTTTTAATATTAATGAAAAAAACACTTGACAAGAATTAATTTTTTTGGTATTCATAAGCTATGTTTATTAGTGGAAAGAGTTCGATTGGATTAGATATCGGCTCAGGATATTTAAAAATTGTCCAACTAAAAGATACAAAAAGTGGCTATGAACTTGAACTATTTGATATGTTACCTCTCCCGCCAGAACTCATTGTTGATGGTTCAGTTATAGATTCTATCAGACTTGTCGATTCTATAAAAGAGTTGTCAAGAAAGGCTAAGATAAAAACAAAAGATGTCATAATCAGTATGGCAGGCCATTCATCTGTAATTATCAAGCGAGTTTCACTCCCTGAAATGTCTGAAGAAGAACTCTCAGAGTCAATAAAATTCGAAGCAGAACAATATATACCTTTTGACATTGATGATGTCAATCTTGATTTTCAGATTCTTGGTCCTAAGGAAGAGCCAGGTCAAATGGATGTTATACTGGTTGCTGTCAAAAAGGACATCATTAATGAATATATTTCAGTTGTAAAGGAAAGTGGTTTTAATCCTATAATCGTTGATGTCAATTCATTTGCTCTCGAAAACATATATGAAGTTAATTATGAAATTGAACCAGGGAAAAATATTGCTCTTGTAAATATCGGGGCAAGCACAATCAATATGAACATTTTAAAAGGTGGAGTCTCAGTATTTACCAGAGATAGTGCTTTTGGGAGCAATCTGCATACTGAGGTGCTCCAGCGGGAATTTAATCTTACATATGAAGTTGCAGAGAGGCTTAAAAAAGGTGAGCCTGTTGAAAATGTAAGCCCGCAGGACGCATATTCCGTAATGGAATTGGCATCAGAGGAAATAATTGGTGAAGTAAATCGTTCACTGGAATATTTCCATGAAGAGATTAATGAAATTATATTGAGTGGCGGTTGTGCGCTTATAAAAGACTTCCCCAGGCTTCTTGCCGAAAAGATTGGTGTTGAAACTAAAATCATGCAACCGTTTAAAAACATTAAGATACCAAAAAAATTTGATCTATCATATATCGAAGAAACAGCACCAATAGCAGCAGTCGCAGCAGGCTTAGCACTCAGGAGGCAGGGTGATAGATGATAAAAGTTAATCTTTTACCAGTTAAAAGGAAAAAGAAACCGAAGCCAGTACCTACATTTGTTATCAGCACTGTATTAGTTACATTAGTCATATTTATAGTAATGGCTTATCTTGTATTCTTTTACAGTTCACGCTTATCAGACAGAAAATCTAAATTTGCTGCTAATGAACAAAAGATAGCAGAGCTCAAAGAACAGATTAAAGCAGTAGAGGATTTTGAGAAGAAAAACAAGATGTTTGAGGAGCGCAATAAAATAATCGAACAACTCAGCAAAAACAAGAGCATCCCCGTGAAGCTTCTTGATGAAATAAATATGCTTCTTCCAAATGGAATCTGGTTTACAGCGATGAATGTAAAAGGTGTTAGTGATGTGAGTATTGATGGGTATGGCTTCACCAATACAGATATAGTTGCTTTTGTGGACAACTTAAAAAATTCACAGACATTCACTGATATTTATTTGCAGGAATCCAAGAGTGCAGAATTTGAAAAGATACCTGTTTATCAATTTAAACTTACATTAAAAATGAAGGTTTAAACATGGCATTAAAATTAAATATTAATCTTAAGAATATTCCTCCTTATGTAAAGTTTATAATAACCTTTGCTCCTGCAATATTAATCATTATTCTTGCTCTTTTCATTTTTATTTTGCCAAAGAACAAAGAGATTAAGGCACTTGACGTAAAAATATCTGCACAGGAAAATGAGATAGCAAAAAACCAGGCTAAGGCAGCAAAACTTCCGGAACTTATGAGGGAGAATGAAAATCTCAAAAAGAGACTGAGTGAATTGAAACTGCAATTGCCTGAGGAAAAAGAGGTTTCAACGTTGTTGAAACAGGTTTCAGACTTATGTATTCAGGCAGGAATGAAAATAGCTCTTTGGAGGCCTCAGCAGAAAAGAAATCATCCAAGCGGAATTGTGTATGAGATTCCTGTCAATGTTGAACTTATTGGCAATTATCATAGCCTTGGATATTTTTTCAGCAGTTTAACAAAGCTTGCCAGAATTGTAAATATTTCTGATATAAAGCTTGGTAACCCGAAAACAGAAAGGGGGATTGCGGAAATAAAAGTAACTTTTACTGCAACAACATTTTCCTCAGTCCCTGAAGAAGAACTGGCAAAGGGACAAGAGGCAGGCAAATGATAATGAAAAAAGTTATCTTTTTATTGATAGCAGTTTTATTCATAACTTTTATTGGATGTAAGAAAGAGCAACCAATGAAGAAACCTGTAGCCGAACAGCCAAAAGAGACGGTAACCCAGCCTGAATCAAGGGTTTCGGAAGAGGCAAAGCAGATTATCCCAGAAGGATATGCCTATGACTCAAAAGGTAAAAGAGATCCATTTATTTCGCTAATTGTTACTACAAAACAAAAACCCCTTAAAAAGAAGGGAGCGAGTCCAATAGAAAGTTATGACGTCGATGAAATCCGGTTACTTGCAATCGCATGGGAAAAAGATAAATTTTATGCACTCATACAATTACCTGATAAAAAAGCCTATACAATAACAGAAGGAATGACATTAGGGCTAATGGGTGGAAAGGTTGAGAAAATAACCAAAGATACCGTATTAATCAGGGAGTATGTGAAAGATTACAGAGGTGATATAAAGCCAAGAGATTCAATATTGAAACTCCATAAGGGGGAAGAAGAATGAATCAAAAATTATATATTAAGAATGAAATGTTAAAGAATATAAGATTGAGCAGAGTGGCATATATTATTTTTTTATGTTCTATGCTTCTTATATTTTATGGCTGTGCAACAACGCAAGCAGGAAAGGAAACCTTAAAAGCTCCTGAACCTGTTAAAATTGTAGCAATTAATATACAGGATAATCAGGTAACAATAACAGGCAATAAACCTTTCATATATACCATTTATAAACCTGATGATCCATATAAAATTGTTATAGACCTTCCAGATGTATCAATCGGGAATTTCAAGCAGAAAATAATTTCTAGTAAGAAGGGTATTTCAGAGTTAACGCCATCACAGATAGAGACGCCATCTTTAATGGCAAGACTCGAACTGCTTCTTGATACGCCAGCAACAATTGACCATATTTATAAAAATAGCGTGCTAACAGTCACAGTTAAAGAAGAGGGGATTAAAAAAGAACTCCCCGCACCTAAAGTTTCTGAGATAAAAACTGAGATAAAAGAAGAAAAAGAGGATATGCCATTAATCCAGCCTTTACCTGAAGCAACAGCAATAACAGAGTTATCATTTGAGAGTACGGAGGATGCAATCAAATTTATTATCAAGGGTAATGGCTCGATGATACCAAATGTATTTCCTCTGGATAACAGAATTGTAATAGATATATATAATGTGGAAATGAATGCGCAGATACCTTCAGAAGTTGTATCCCCTGTTAAAGGTGTAAGAGCAGGTAAGCATGAAGACAAGATTCGCCTTGTTCTTGACCTTAAAGAGGACACAAATTTTGATGTTTCATCAATTGGTGACTCTATTGTCTTAACATTGTTGGGGACTGTAATGGAAGCAAGTCCTTTAGTCTCTATCGAAGCGGAGAAAGAAAAAACTTTATCCAGACCGCTTAAAGAAGAGGCTGCAATGGTTGGCAGTAAATGTTATTCATATCTCGAAGGCAAGGAAGTTGTCAATTTTGATTTCCAGGATCAGGATATTGTTCCGATATTCAGATTATTTGCCGATATAAGCGGATGTAATCTATTTATCCATCCTGATGTTAAGGGTAAAGCCACTATGAAGTTCAGAGATGTGCCATGGAATCAGGCATTCGACACAATACTCAAGACGTTCAGTCTTGGTAAATCTGTTGAAGGCAATGTAATACGAATTGCTCCTCATACTATTTTTGCAAAAGAAAGCGAAGAGAAAGTAAAAGCAGAAGAAGCAGGAATGAAAGCAGAGGCACTTGAAACAAGAGTTTTCGAAATCAGCTATGCTGATGTTGCTATTGTTGAAAATGCTATAAGGAATGCAAAGCTTATATCTCAGAGGGGTAGCATAAATGTTGATAAGAGAACAAGTACCATGATTGTAAAAGATATAGCTTCTGTATTCCCTGGAATAGAGGAAATACTTAAGACCCTTGATAAACCAACGCCTCAGGTTCTGGTAGAGGCTCGAATTGTTGAAGTCAATACTGCTACTACAAAAGATCTTGGAATACAGTGGGGCATAAATTATCAATCAAGTAATACCCTTCTTTCAGCAGGAGGTCTATCCGGGGTGCCACTTCTTTCTGAAGGGCCATTTACCGGAGGTAATTATCTTGTTGATTTCCCTGCAAAAAATGTTGGTGCATTATCTGGTTCAGGATTTACTTTTGGTATATTAGACCCATCAAGAACAATAGGACTTGATTTTCAGCTCTCTGCAATTGAGACAGTAGGAAAAGGTAAGGTCATCTCAAATCCAAAAATATTAACGATTGACAATGGAAAAGCAAAAATCCTACAGGGTAAGAGTATACCTGTAAGAAGGCTTACTACAGAGGGAACAGTATCTACTGAATTTAAAGACGTTACCCTCGAACTTGTTGTAACTCCTCATATTACGCCTGATGGTTCAATCAGCATGGAGCTCAATTTAAAGAAAGAGGAACTTGATCCCTCTGTCCCATCTGTTGAAGGTGTGCCGGGGACTGACAAGAAAGAAGCAAATACAAACGTTATTATTAAGGACGGTGAAACCGTCGTAATAGGTGGTATGTATAAAATACAGACAAGCGAACAGGATTCAGGAGTTCCTGGTTTAATGAATATACCAATATTAGGCTGGCTTTTCAAAAACAGATTAAATCAATCAAATACGAGTGAGCTTCTCATATTTATTACGCCGAGAATTGTGGAGAAGCCCTGATGGTAAGAAAACCCAGATACGGGATACCCAAATCCAATGATAAGCATCCCAAGCTTCTGACATTCTTTTCATTGCGAGCACCTGAACCGTGTGTGGCAATCTCCCATGAAAAGACGAGATTGCTTTGTTACACTCGCAATGACGATTCTTGTTGCTGGATCTGGGGAATATTAAACTCTGAACAATGCCAACAGGTTTTTGGATTTTTAAATACTGGTAGGAGGAGAGATGAAAAGAAATCATATATTGCTTTTTAAATTTTTAAGCATATTAATTCTTTTAATACTTCTTGGATGTGGTAGTGAAGGTCCGGGTTCTCCTGGAAGTGAAGGCACAGAGGATATTGGGCTTATAGTTGAGGCGTATGTCGTCCCGAAATATTTAGACCAAAATACAAATTCTGTTGATGCATTTCAGGATTTTTGCGGTGATGAATATGAAGTTTTTCAAAACCATGTTGCAGATGTGACAATAACCGCAAGATTTATTAACCCAGGTGCTATATATGCGCCTGGAAATTTGTATATAGAAAAATACACAGTTCAATACAGGAGGTCGGCTGATTCAATTGGAGCACCTCCTATAGAAACATATGTTGGTTATCAAACTATTGTTATACCACAACCAAGCGCCCAGGGTTCTATGGAAGTAACTTATACATTGGTGTTTCTCGACCTTCTAAGAAAAGAAAAATATGCACAGGATGTTATGTCAGGACAATACAGTTATGGATTATCTTATATTAATAATTATACAGCTACATACATTTTAGAGGGTAAAAATGAACTTGGTCAGAAATTTAAAATCAAGGCAAATGCAGAGTTCCAGATAGGTAATTTTGATAATTGTGATTAAAGATAAGCAATAATAGATTTGGAGGATACGATGAAAAAAATCATCATAGCATTTACACTGATGGCTTTATACCTTTGTGCTATCAGTGGATGTGGCGGAGGAGGAGCAGGAGATTCAAGCACTCCAGAAGGCGAAAATCCTAAGGTGGCTTCGGTCGTTAAGGTGTTGCCTTCCCATAATATTGCTCAGACCAATACCGAGATAACTATACATGCAAGGGTTCTTGATGGAAACGGCGTTCCTGTTAAAAATGAGAGGGTAATATTTACAAATCTCTCAGCAGTTGGCAGACTTAGCGATACAAATGTGAAGACAGATAATCTCGGGATAGCAACGGTTGTCCTCAAATCTACAACAGAAGGCTTTTCAACAATCCAGGCAGAAGTTGATACAGCAATGGGAGTCCACAGGGACCAGAGGACAGTATTCTTTTCAAGATATAGCGACAGTGCACTCACGCCTTCTCTTGACCTTTCGGTTTCTGGTAGCGGTAATCCTTTTACATTACTGGAAACATCAGATGACAATACAGTTACTTTAACAGCAACTGTTTATAATTCAGCAGTACTTTTCAGTGGAATGACTGTTCAATTTGGTTCGGACAGGCCTTACAAAGTTGGGACAGACCCTAATGCTGAATGCAGTGACGGTAGTGAGACATGCGACATAGTTTTCCCGGCAGGAGATACGGCTATTACCAATAACCTTGGACAGGCATCTGTGCCGTTAATGATTGTGCCAGCAGCCCTTATGCCATCTCAAACAGCTTTTAATGTATGGGCGATTGCAGAAAACGGTGCATATAATATTGTTGCACTAACAGTTGAGCCTGTAGAAATTGCGAGTGTAAGTGTATCTGCAAATCCGATATCGGTTGATTCAGGAGGCACATCCACCATTACAGCTTCTGTGATGACAACAGCCGGGACACCGGCACCTGACGGCACAAGCGTGAATTTCATAACGACCAACGGAGGAATTGACCCGTTTGCTACGACAACAGACGGTATAGCAGAGACAACATACTCTGCTCCTGATATACCTGCAGGAACAACTGCTACTGCAAGAATTACTGCTTCTGCAGGTGGACAATCAGGTAATGTGACTGTGACAATAATAGGGCCTGAAGAAGAGCCTGAAGAGCCACCGGCACCTGAACCAGATACAACATCACCGACGGTGACAGCTACAACACCCGGTCCTCCTAATTATCAACTTGACATTTCTGATGCTGGTGGAGATCCTGCACCTGTTACAATAACATTTAGTGAAAACATTGACTGTTCTACGGTTACACCAGCAACAATATCAATAAATCCAGTTGGGGGAAGTCCAGTTATAGCAGATTGGACAGTCACCAGCTGTTCAGGAGCAAATGTGACATTAAGAGGAACATTTGGACCAGTAGCACCAGATCCAAGTCATCAATATATAATAAATGTTGGAACAGGTGTTGAAGATCTGGCAGGAAATCCTGCAGTTGCATATATATTCACAATTACTGTAGTAGATTAATTAAATAAACATAAGGGTGGGCAAGAAGCCCGCCCCTATATATGTGGAAAGTTGAAGAATTCTGAATGAAGGTGCAAAAGGATAAATAAAGGAGTGATACAATGAAAAAATTATTATATCTTTTCCTATCAATTTTTCTGATATCATGCGGAAGTGATCAAACTACGAACATCTCTTCGGATTCTTCAAGCTCAACAAGCAGTGTAAAAGCCACTGCTAATTCCATTATTGCACAGATGAGTAATGCTGAATATGTAGAGGGCGAATTGCTTGTAAAATTCAAATCTTCATCACGTGCAGCCCATAAGAGTATCGGTGCAACTGTAATGAAAAGCGTGAATATTGTCCCGAACCTCGAGCAGGTAAAACTGCCGGATGGAGTCTCTGTTCAGGATGCAATAATGCAATATATGTCCAATCCAGATGTTGAATATGCAGAACCAAACTATATCAGACGCGCTGCTTTGACATCACCGAATGACACTTATTTTAAAGACCAGTGGGGACTCATTAATCTTGGCTTATATGCCAATGGTACTCCTGATGCCGATATAGATGCTCCAGAGGCATGGGATATATCAACAGGAAGTGATAATGTTGTAATCGCTGTGCTTGATACAGGAATAGATTACCACCATTCTGACCTTATCCTGAACATCTGGAAAAATCCAGGCGAACCAAACTGCACAAATAATGTTGACAATGATGGCAATGGATACAGAGATGACTGTCTGGGATGGGACTTTGTGAACAGTGATAATGATCCTATGGATGACAACGAACACGGCACCCATGTTGCCGGTATTATTGGTGCTCTCGGAAATAATGGAACAGGGATTGCAGGAGTGATGTGGAACGTCCGGTTGATGCCTGTAAAAATTCTTGATTCTATGGGTGTTGGAAACGATATGGATATAATAGACGGCATTGAATACGCTTTAGATAATGGTGCACAGGTTATTAATGCCAGTTGGGGAGGTTATGGTGCTTTTTCATGGAGTCTTTATGAAGCAATATCATCAGCAAATACAAGAGGTGTGCTCTTTGTGGCTGCAGCAGGAAATGGTCAGCTCGGCGGAGATGGAATTGGAGACAACAATGACCTCACTCCATTCTATCCTGCCAGTTACAGTCGTTACCTTCCCAACATCATATCTGTTGCTGCAACAGACCAGGACGACGTAAGGGTTCCTTTCAGCAATTACGGGACAAACACGGTCCATGTCGCTGCCCCTGGTGTATATATACTGAGCACCATCCCTCAGAATCTTTATAGTGATATGTCTGATAAAGAATTTCTGGAAGGAACATCTATGGCTGCTCCGCATGTATCAGGACTTGCAGGCCTTCTCATGAGCTATTATACGAACGCAAGCTACTCCCAGATACGAGGAATGATCCTCAGATATGTTGATGTAAAACCAACACTAATTGACTGGATTTTTACAGGTGGTAGAATAAATGCATACAGTGCAATATCCTCACTGCTTACTCCTTCAAATTTGTCTATATACGCTACTTCTCCAAGGCAGATTTCAATTTCATGGGAAGATAATGCTACAGGTGAGGATGGATATACAATAGAGAGACGCACAGGCACTGAACCTTTTACAACTGTAGCGACGGTTGGAGCCAATGTCGAATCCTTTAATGATAATACAGTTTCTCCAGGCACAACATATGCATACAGAATAAGCGCATATAGCTTGCTCCCAAATCCTGCAGGAACTCCAGCACCTTTAACTGCACAATCCAATTATTCTAATGAGTTTCTGGTTGCTACCCCTTCCAGTTCTGTAGATGACGACGATGACAATGGAGGATGCTCTATAGGTGGAAGTCAAAATACACCAACTGCTCTTGCTAATCTTGCTGTAATGCTTCTACCAGTTGTTTACATATTCTTGTTAAGAAGAAGGAAGTAACCTTAATTAGATAGCATGAGAAAAACAGCATTGCGGCTTATAAAGTCTGCAATGCTGTTTTTATTTGAAAACTTTACATTCATTCTTATTTTTAATAACATACTTGCATGAAGGGAGCATGCCGGTGTTATCTCCCCTCAAGTAAGGGGAGATAAATTAGTCACAATGGTAGCAGCAGTCCCGAAAGTTTTCGAGACGGCGTATATTTTGCGCAAACTAAAGTGTGCGGCTACGAAAGATCGAGACAGCAATTTATTGCGAGTATACGGAGAAAATGAATATTGAAATCAGCAGTGCTAACAAATAGAACCATTTTTTACATAAACATTATTTTAAGTATCCTGCTCTTTGTTGTAATACTTCTTTTTGCACGTGATATCATCTCCCATTCGTTTACAAGGGGAGATAAGGCAGTGATAAATACACAGGAATCATCAGATAAGACAGATTCACAGTCTGAACTACAGCTAACAGATTATTCAAAGATACTGAAAAATAATCCTTTTGGTTTCTTAGGAGGAGAAATCAGGTCTCTTGCTTCTTCTGGGAGTGCGAACATACAGCAAGGCGATGTTGTTTTAATCGGAACTGTTGTTGGGCCAAAAAAATTGAGCTATGCAATTTTCAGGAGAAGTTCTGGAATACAGGAGATGTTTAAGGCTGGAGAGAATGTATCAGGACTTGGCGAGTTATATATGGTAAAAACCGACAGGGTGCTTATACGGCAAGATGGAAAAATAACAGAAGTTAATTTTGAAGATTTAAAAATAAGAGAAGTGCGTAAACAAATTCCTCCAAATTCTCTTTTTGCAAAACAGGTAGGAAAAGGAACCTATATTGTAGACCAGAGAAATCTTCAACAGATGATTGCAAATCCTTCTAAGATGATGACTGATGCAAGATTAAAACCAAATGTTGTTAATGGAAAAGAGGAGGGTTTTATCCTGAGTGAAGTAAAGCCAGGAGGTATTTACCACAGCCTTGGACTTCAGAATGGGGATGTTTTACTACGTATTAATGAATACGATATATCAAACCCTGAAAGGGCATTACAGGCATTTTCAGCTCTGAAAGGGCTGGATAGAGTGCAGGTAGATTTAATCAGGTCTGGGGCAAAGATGACAATGACATATCAGATACAGTAGAATTAATAAAATACGGATGAATAAATTGCTATTTTTACTTTAATTATTAAGAAAATGAGGATTAAACAAAATGCATAGAAAGAGAGGTGTTTTCATCCTTCATTCTTCATTCTTCATAATTCTTTTTATTCTCTTTTCATTATTCATACTTCATCCTTCATCTTTTGCCGAGACGAAAACCCAGCAACAGTCAAAAGACAAAAAGGTCACAGTAAACTTTGTTGATGTAGAGATACCTGTTGTTGTGAAGTTCATCAGTGATATTACTGGTAAGAATTTCGTGTTTGATGACAATGTGAAAGGTAGCGTGACGATAATAGCACCTTCAAAACTTTCTGTAGATGATGCATATAATCTTTTCACGTCTGTGCTTGAAATAAAAGGATTTACGGTTGTGCCATCTGGAAAAGTATATAAGATAGTGCCACTCCAACAGGCAAAACAGTCAGGCACTGAAATAGTAAAAGAAGACGTCATGCCAGGCAGTGATGCTTATATTACGAGGCTAATACAATTGCAATCAATATCATCTTCAAAAGCAGTAAGTTTTTTACAGCCCATAATTTCACAGAATGGACATATCTCCTCTTTCGGACCAGGTAATATGATTATGATTGTTGATTCAGTCTCGAATATCGAAAAAATATTGAAGATACTTGACTCAATTGACAGGCCAGGAGTTGAAGAGCCTGAATTGATATTGCTCAAATATGCAAATGCTGAAGATGTAGTTAAGATTATTACTGAGGCTTTTTCTATAAGCAGCAAGATACAGCCTCAGTCTTTACGCACACCACGCCCAGGTGAAACTGCAAGCACAGTTTCTGTTGATGAGATGAAAAACTATGTTTTTGCAGATACAAGATTAAACGCTGTCGTGCTTGTTGCAGATAAACAGGAAAAACAGTCTATGAAGAAAATGATCGCTCTGCTTGACATTCCTTTGCCTGAGGCAACCAGCAAGATTAATGTTTATTTCCTCGAACATGCAGATGCAACAGAACTCAGCAAGGTGCTTGAAGGTATGCTTGTTGGAATATCTCAACAGGTTAAGTCAATTCAAACTGGTGCGCAGACTGTGAAAACACCTTTCGAATCAGGAAGCAAAATTATACTATCACCAGACAAAGCAACAAATTCTATTGTTATAGTTGCTTCGCCCGGTGATTATCAGAATCTTGTGCAGGTTATAAAACAGCTTGACAGAAAAAGGAAACAGGTCTATGTAGAAGCGATGATAGTAGAGGCCTCGATCGAAAAGTTGCAGGAACTTGGTGCAAAATGGCGGATTATTGCTGAGAAAGATGGAGAGCCTGTGGCAGTTGCCGGTTTTGGGACGATTGATGCGACATCTATGCAGGATATTCTGTTTGGACTTACAGGACTAACAGCAGGTGGTATGGGTAATTTTCTTGAGGTTCCTTTGACAACTATTAATGAAGATGGCACAGTAAGCACAACCACTTTCACGATTCCAGGCTTTGCTGCTTTATTCAGCCTGAATGAATTTAAAGGTGCAGTCAATGTCCTTTCTACACCTCAGATACTTACTTCGGATAATAAAGAAGCGGAAATTGTTGTTGGCGAAAACATTCCATTCATTTCAGAGAGAGAGCGAGATATCACAACAACAGCCAATATAGTTCTGAGTTCTATCGAGAGAAAAGATGTTGGTATTACGCTCAGGATTACACCCCAGATAACAGAAGGCGATTATGTAAAGATGGACATATATCAGGAGATATCAGCAGTTAAGCCTGAATCAGAGACGATTCTGATCAATATAGGACCTACTACAACAAAACGCTCAACAAAGACAACGGTTGTAGTAAAAGATAACCAGACCGTTGTTATTGGTGGTCTTATGGAAGAGCGAGAAGAGGAAAGCCTCAATAAGATTCCTATATTAGGGGATATCCCTTTGCTTGGATGGCTTTTTAAAAATAAAACTGTAGAAAAAAGTAAAACTAATCTGCTTGTATTCCTGACTCCTCATATTGTAAGAGAATCTGAGCAACTTTCTAATCTAACAGAGCAAAAAAATATGGAATTCGCAAGAGCTGAAAATAAATACAAGCCAGGAGAATTACTGGTAAAATTTAAAGAGGATGTCGCAGAGCATAGAATACAAGAGATACTTACATTAGAAAAAGCTTCTGTTATAACCATATCAAAATTAAAGGGACTATATCTAATTCGTTTGAAAAAGGGGCAGGATGTTAGAGATGCAATAGAAAAATTTATGCATTACGATGAAGTTGAATACTCAGAACCTAATTATATAAGGAAAATTCAAAGTGGTAAATAAAAAGAACTCTTTCACATATGTCATTTCTGTGGAAGCAGAATAATAGAAAGTTAAAAAAGGGAATGCAAGTTTAAATTATAAAGCGTGGAAACAATTGAGACCATTAAAGATGAAGATGTAGACATCAGCATCTTAAGAAATATACCCCTTAATTTTGTAAAGACCAATCAGATGTTTCCAATGAGAATAGAAGACTCTGAACTTATCGGGGCTGTTGCTGATGATAGGGGGTTGCTTGCGTTAAAAGAGGTGTCAAAGGCACTTGGTATCTTACCGAGACCCGTGAGAGTTAAAGCAGATGTAATTATAGATGCAATTAATAGATTTTACGGACAGTTGGGGTCTGCACAAGAAGTTATGGGAACCATTTCTGGAGAAGATCTTCAATCTGTAGCAACTGAGTTTGAAGCTCCGAGAGACCTGATTGAGCTTACTGAAGAAGCACCAATTATAAGACTTCTGAATGCTTTGCTTCTTCAGGCAGTAAAAGAGCGGGCAAGTGACATTCATATCGAACCATATGAAAGAGAACTTGATGTCAGATTTCGAATAGACGGTGTTTTAAATAGAGTTTTAAGTCCACCAAAAATTATTCAGGATGCATTAATAAGCAGGATCAAGATTATGTCCAATCTTGATATTGCTGAAAAAAGACTTCCACAGGATGGCAGAATAAGATTACTCCTTGGCGGAAAAGATATTGATATAAGAGTATCAGTAATCCCTACTTCTCATGGGGAACGGGCAGTTCTGAGACTACTTGATCGAAAACAGGGTATTCTTGGGTTATGGGAGGTCGGTTTTAGTAAAGATGATGAAAGGACACTTGAAGAGCATTTAAGGAGGCCTGATGGGATTATTCTGGTAACTGGCCCAACAGGTAGTGGAAAAACAACCACTTTGTATGCTGCACTCAACAGGATTCACACTGAAGAGAAGAACATCATTACAGTGGAAGACCCAATAGAATATCAATTGAAAGGTATCGGACAGATTCAGGTAAATCCGAAGATAGGATTAACATTTGCATCTGGATTGAGATCAATTCTTAGACAGGATCCTGATATAATCATGGTAGGTGAAATAAGAGACCTTGAGACTGCTGAGATAGCAATGCAAGCATCTCTAACAGGGCATCTTGTTTTAAGCACCCTGCATACCAACGATGCACCCAGCGCCATTGTGAGGCTTATTGACATGGGCATAGAACCTTTTCTTGTTGCATCATCACTTACAGTTGTTCTTGCACAACGGCTTGCAAGAACAATATGTCATAACTGTAAAATAACATATGAAGCATCTGATACAGAGAAGTCATATTTTATCAATATGCTACCCTCTACTTTTCCTTCCCCCTTGTTGCAAGAGGAGAAGGTGGAGCGTGCTCCGTTGTTTCTTTATCGAGGTGCAGGATGTGAAAAATGTAAAGGTAAAGGATATCTCGGCAGAACAGGTATCTTCGAGCTTCTTGTTATAGACAACGATATTCGCTCTATGATTACAGAGCGAGTTGATTCACAGAGGATAAAAAATCATGCAATATCCAGAGGGATGAAAACACTCAGACAGGATGGGCTTGAAAAGGTTCTTCAGGGCATTACAACCATTGAAGAGGTTTTGAGAGTAACCCAGAAAGACCATGCCGATATTTCAATATAGAGGATATAAACCCGATGGCTCTGAAGTTGAAGGAACAATAGAGGCAAACAGTCAGAAAGATGCTGTCCTGAGACTTAAGGAAGGGGGCCTTTATCCAAAGGATGTTCAAACAGCACTCTATAAAAAAAGATTCAGGATATTCAGTCCTTCAACTGCAGCTGTTCTTCCATCATTTACCAGGCAATTATCCATCCTCCTTGCTGCCGGAGTAACATTAATGGAAGCATTACATTCACTATCAGAGGAATATAAAGGTTTCTGGAAGAATATGATCGTTGATATAAAAGAAAGGGTTTCAGCAGGTTCAGCTTTTTCAAAGGCTCTTGAGGAATATCCAAAAATTTTTCCTGCATTCTATATTAATATGGTCTCCGCCGGTGAATCGAGTGGAAATCTTGATTCTGTTCTCAGTCGTCTTTCAGATTTTCTGGAATCCCAGAGTAGCCTCAAATCAAAGGTGCGAACATCAATGATCTATCCACTATTCATGATCTGTATCGGTTTTATAGTGCTCTCTTTTCTATTCACGTTTGTTATACCAAAAATAACAAGAATTTTTAATGATACACAGAATGCCCTTCCGTTTATAACTGTTATTCTTATTGCAGTGAGTGAAATTTTTCAGAATTACTGGTGGTTTTTAATCGGGATTCTTATAGGAATTATATATAGCATCAAAAAGTTAAAAGAGAAGAACAGACTTCTTATTGACAGATTTCTTTTTAAATTACCTGGAGGTATACTTCAAAGTCTATATTTCGGACGTTTCACAAGGACACTTGGTTTTTTACTTGAAGGTGGCCTTCCTGTGCTGAGAGCTCTTGAATTATCAGCACGTTCGATTGGTAACAAAGATCTCGAGATTAAAGTTATCAGGGCAGGTGAAAAAGTTGCAGAGGGTGCAAAACTTTCTACCTCTCTTGAAGGTTTCCCCCCAGTTCTTTTGCAACTTATTTCAACAGGTGAAAGGAGTGGAAAACTCATTGATGTTCTTGGAAAGGCAGCAGATTCATACGAGGAAGAATTTTCAAGGAGGGTGCAAAAAGCACTATCTTTGCTTGAGCCGGGGATGATTCTCCTGATGGGGCTGATTGTCGGTTTTATTGTGCTGGCTGTGTTATTGCCAATATTCCAGTTGAATCAACTGGTAAAGTAAAAAAGTTAAATTTGTGATTATCTTAGGAGGAAGGGATGAGTAATAATAGAGGGTTTACTTTGCTTGAAGTCATTGTCGTTGTTTTTATTCTTAGCATCCTTGCAGCGATTGTGGCTCCAAGGATTATTGGAAGGACTGATGATGCACGTATTGCTGAGGCAAAAGTCCAGATAAAAAATTTCGAAACAGCATTGAAGCTGTTTAAGCTTGACAATGGATTCTATCCTTCAACAGAACAAGGACTACAAGCACTTGTTGAGAAACCATTATCAGGACAAATACCACCTAAATACAGGGAAGGTGGTTATCTTGAGCAGAAGAAGATACCTCTTGATCCGTGGGGTAACCCTTATGTTTACATATCTCCCGGTATCTATGGCGATTTTGATATCATGAGTTATGGAGCAGACGGAAAGGAAGGTGGGGAAGGTAAGAATGAGGATATTAAGAGTTGGGATATGTAGTAAAGGTTTTACTTTCCTTGAGCTTATTGTTGTTATTTTTATCCTTTCTATTGTAATGGCTGTAATAATGCCTTCTTTTATAGGTATTGGAGATAATAAACTTAAATCAGAAGCAAGAGAAATCGCCTCATTACTCAGGTATTTATATGATAGTGCGGTCTCGAGAAAAGAGACTTTTTTGATTAAATTCAATTTTAATGAAAATACTGTGTCTTTCAGCAGTCCCGAGGGCGAGAAGCGCAAGAAATTTAACAATGTTATCGGAGTAACCACTCAGTCAAGAGGACTGGTTTCTACTGGAGAGTTGATATTCTTCTTTGAACCTCTTGGAATCAATGAAAACCTGAACGTACACCTGAATAAAGAAAATGAATTTATGGATGTAACGCTTAATCATATGAGTGGAAGAGTAAAGATAATTCAAAATTCAAAATGAAACCTCCAGGGTTCGGGAATTTGAGAATTTTAAATTTTAAATTGTTAATTTTTAATTCCCGCCTTTTTAGAACAGGTGGCTTTACACTCCTTGAGGTTCTGATCGCACTTGCTGTTGTTGGTGGTTTACTTGTTACCCTTATATATACATTAAATTATCAGCTTAGTATTTTAGAAAGGCATGAAAAAATAACTATTTCAACGTTGCTTGCAAAGAACAAGATGCTTGAGATTGAGAAAAATCCTGCTGATACAAGTGGTAATTTTGAAGACCCCTTTAGTTCTTACTCTTACGAAACTAAAGTTAAAGAATCACCTTATGCAGGCATATCAGAGGTTATTGTTTCAGTTAAAGCAGGAGATGAAGAGGTGAAATTGAATGAATTTATATCCCAACTCCAGCCATAAGTATCCTGAACGTTTGAAACTCATGTCATTGCGAGCACCACGAATACTTTTGAGGTGCGTGGTAATCTCCCATGAAAAGACGAGATTGCTTCTTTACACTCGCAGTGACAATTTTTATAGCTGCCTTTGGAATTTAATTAAAGATGGGGTACGAAGGAGAAGAAAAAATTGTGGTTTTACCCTTATTGAAATCCTTATCGCTTCAGCAATCCTGTCCATTGTTCTTGTAGCGGTTTACAGCACTTTTTTTCTAACAGAAAAAGCACTTAATGGACTTGATGAATCAATGGTGAAGATGCAGGAAATGCGGAGGGCGATTGATATCTTCAGGCGTGAACTGGATTCAGTATTCTGGTCAGAAGCTGATGAAAAAACACTTCTGAAAATTCAGGATCGAGACCTGTATGGGAAGCAAACAACAGAGATTACATTTACAACATTTACACCACTAAAATCAGGTTTATCAAGGATTTCATACTTTGTGGAAGAGAAAGACAATAAACTTAATCTTATGAAGAAAATCGAATCACCATACCATGATGAGAAGGTAGAAGCAGTTGATATCATCGAAAATCTTGAATCCTTCAGCGTAGAAGTTAGATATAAGGGGCAATGGGTTAAGACATGGGACACAGAGATCGCACGAAATATTCCTGAGGAAATCAGGATTAGACTTTCTTCAAAGATTAGAGACAATACACTGGATATCTTTGAAATTTCAAAACCAAAAATAGGAAGAACCCTCTGATATGCTTATTAAAAATCAACAGGGTATTGCATTGGTGGTAACACTCCTTGCGGTTGCCCTAATCACCGCTATGGTAGTGGAGTTTTCCTATGGAGTCTATATAGCGACAAGCAATATCTATAATTGGCGTGATGCACAGAGGCTCTCACTAATGGCAAAATCAGGAATAAATGTATCGGCAAAATATCTGTCAGAATGGGTTGATACACAATCTTTCACTCCAGGAGCTATTGAATTGCCTGTTGAAAATCCTTTTGAGGATTTTCAGGGCGTAATCGCAGTAAGAATTCAAGACGAAAACTCAAAGTTTAATATTAATACTATAGTTTATCCCAGAGGAGATATGAAAAATCCGATTGCTTATGATGCTTTTAAAAGACTATTAAAAACTCTGTCTTTGAAAGAGAATATTGCAGACAGAATAGTTGACTGGATAGACCGTGATAGTGCTGCTGAACTAAGTGATTCAGAAATAAACGCAAAAAATGCTGATCTTATTAGTATAGACGAATTACTGCTTATAAATGGAATCACCAGAGACGATTATGATAAATTAATGCCATATGTTACTGTTTATGGAAACAGGGATAACTTGATAATTAATGTAAACGGCGCTGAAAAACCAGTTTTGATGTGTATTTCTGACTCGATAACAGAGGAGCTTGCAGGGAAGATTATCAAGTATAGAATAGGTATGCCTTTCCGGGATATAAATGAGTTCAACAATTTTGCCGGAACCACTTTTGGGGCAAATCAGATCAGTGTAAAGGGAGACCATTTTAAGATATATGCTCAGGCATTCTCCAATGGGGTCAGAACAATTATAGAAGCAGTTGTTTATAAATCGCCTCTTTCCTCTACTATACTGAAATTCTGGAAGGAATATTAATGGGAAAATCTCTTTTTATTGATGTTCGGGAAAAGGAAATTACATTTCTTGTATTCGAGCTGAAAGGCAATAGGTATGAATTACTGGAAAGTAAAAAATACCCTATTACTGAAAAAGGTCTTTTTTCTTTTAGTGATCTAATAATAGATTTTGAAGATGCTTATCTGAGTTTGCCAGTTAGCTATCTGAACTTCAGAATCGTTGATCTGCCATTTTCTGATAAAGAAAGGATAAGAGAAGTGCTTCCTTTTGAACTTGATGGAATGATTCTGGGAGGCATAGATAGTGTAATATTTGATGATATTGTTGTTGATTCATCAAGCGGTAAATATCAGGTGCTTGCTGTCTATGCTGAAAAAAAAATGATAGAAGGGATGCTTGCACAATTAAAGTCACATAATATAGACCCTGTTTTTATAACCTCTCTTGAGTTAAGAAAAATACTCAAAGATTTCAGTCTGGATAAACTTTTTTCACCGGATATAACAGACAACCAAGGCAGAATAGCTCTGGCTATAGAAGAGATGTTTAATCCATCTATAAATTTAAGAAAGGATGAATTCTCATATACACGTGATAGTGAAAAAATTAAGAAATCTATGAAGATAAGTGTAGTGCTTATCCTGCTTATTGCATTGATTTTAGTTTTTGATCTTTTGTTCAGAATAATCTCAACAAAGAGAGAGGTTGCTTTTTTGCAAAATACTATGCGTAAAACATATACGGATATATTTCCTGAAGAAAAGAATATCGTAAATGCACCTCATCAGCTGAAAGCTCATCTGAAAGAACTAAAAAACAAAGAAGCACTCTTTCTCGGGGTTGATCCCCTCGATTCTCTTCTCAGGATATCTCAGATTGAAAAAAGGGGTGTTGTATTTAATGAAATTATAATTGATAAGCAGAATCTGATCTTGAAGGGGGAAGCGCCTTCATTAAGTGCAATACAGGAGATGCAGGTAAGGCTTGAAGAGTTCTTTGATGAAGTCTCCATTTCAGATTCAAGGACATCAGCCAGCGGTAATATGTTGTTCACCATAACTGTAAAAGAAAAGGTATGAAGGGTTTATTAAAAAACAGAAGATTTCTTATAGTTATAATAGTGATTTTAGTGTTTATTTTTTTATGTGCGTATGAACTTTCCATTCTTTCATCTGCAAAAAAAGAGTTAAACACCCTGAAAAGTCAACAAAAAGATATGATAATGCTTAGAGAAGAATTTCTATCACTTAAGAAGAAAATGGACTATGTTGAAGATAAAAAAAATCTGTCACAGGTTCAAGGTATTATTCAGGCAGTAGATGATGTGTTTCTATCGCTTGGGCTCAAGGACAGAGTTGGTTCAATTAAATCTACAGGGAAGATTGAAACAAAAGAAGGGATAATCGAAGATGCTGAAGTTTCTATAGAAAAAGTTACCATGAATGAAATGGTAAACATATTTTATAAAATCAAAAATGTTCCAATGCGTCTAACGATAAAGAAAGTTTCTATAAAAAAAGCTTTTGAAAATCCAGAACTCCTGAATATCAACCTTTCTCTTTCTTTTCTCAAATCGCAGTGAAAAAAGTCTTAATTATTTTTCTCGTCGCTATACCTTCTTTTGTCTGGGGTGTCTGGTTTGCTTTCCCAGAACATATACTGAAGTCTTTTGTAGAGAAATCTATTTCAACTAATGAGCTATCAGTAGAGGTCGAAAGTCTAAAAAAGGGATTATTTTATAGTTTCACCATAAATAGACTGACACTGCTCGGTCGTAAAGAGGAATTGGTCTACTTAAATGATATATCCTGTTCACTTCAACCATGGGTACTTGTGTTTATGAATTTAAGGCTATCATTTAATGGGCAAGTAAGCGGAGGCAATATGAATGGAAAAATGGATATTGCCAGAAATAAAAAGCATATATCTCTGGATTTTAGAGATGCAAGAATAAAAAATATACCCTTTTTTAGTATTGCAGGAATAAAAGGGGATGGATCAATTTCAGGTAGATTTGTAATGAATGACAATACAGGTTTTATTGAATTTTTTTCGAAGGATATTGCTCTTGAGAGCGCTATTTTTTCAGGGATATCTGTTCCGCTGAATTACTTTCAAAAAGTTATAGGTTCGCTTAATATAAGAGGGAAAGAAATTTTCATTAATTCTGTTACACTTGAGGGGATTGATATTTATGCAAGGATAAAAGGCGATATCAAAGATACTTTTTATAATATCAATATTGAATTGATGCCCGGAAAGTCTTTTATAGATAACCCTTTATTCTCAGAGGTATTAAAAAGATATGAAGTTTCACCCGGATATTATGTTGTTCCATTAAGAGGGAAATTATGATTTCTATTGCTGAATATATTGTGGGAAAGATGGTCAGGTACATAATATTTTTAGTTTTAACACTGAATCTTATTTCATGTAGTGGAGAAGAGCAATTGAACATAGCGGTTAACTCAGATGGTGGGGCAGAAGTTAAAAAGGTTAATCGACAGGGCTATACAGTCAACCCTGAAATAAAGACCGGTTATGTTCCGGGCGAAATAATCGTGAAATTCAGGGAATCAGCAGGTGCAGCAAAAATATCTACACTTCTTAAGTCATCGGGAGTTACACGATTAAGAGAGATAAAAAAAATAGGTGTTCATAAATTAAAGGTCCCTGATAATATGACTGTTGAAGCTCTTATAAGCCAATATCGAGTTGATACTGATGTTGAATATGCAGAGCCGAATTATATCATAAAAACGACTGCCTTACCGAATGATCCAGGTTTTCCACTTATCTGGGGATTAAACAATACAGGGCAGACCGGCGGAGTGTTAGATGCTGATATCGATGCTGTAGAGGCATGGAACGTAACAAATGGTTCGAGAGATATTATTATAGCCGTTATTGATTCAGGTGTTGCTTATAATCATCCTGATCTTACAGGAAATATTTGGACAAATACAGCAGAGCATAGTGGGAAAACAGGTGTTGATGATGACAGTAATGGATATGTTGATGACATTTATGGATGGGATTTTATTGATAATGACGGTTATCCACTTGACTTAGACTCACACGGGACACATGTTGCTGGAATTATAGGGGCATCTGGGGATAATGGCCTTGGAAGCACAGGAGTAATATGGACAGTAAAGATTATGCCGATCCGTTTCCTGGGAGTGAGTGGCACCGGTGATACTTTGGATGCAGCAGATGCAATTGTTTATGCTACTGACAACGGAGCACGCATCATAAATGCAAGCTGGGCAGGTTATGAATATTCAAATGCGCTTTATGATGCTATAGATTATGCCAGGGGAAAAGGGGTGCTATTTGTAGCGGCAGCCGGGAATGAGGCAAATAATAATGACATTGAACCAACCTATCCTGCAAGCTATAATCTCCCGAATATCATTTCAGTTGCTGCAACAGATGACAGGGATAATATCGCCTCTTTTTCTAACTATGGCGCAAAATCGGTTGATCTGGGGGCTCCGGGAGTAAGCATATACAGCACCATCCCCCAATTTGTTTATGGTCTGCCTGTTGCAGTTTACAGTGAGAATTTTGATAGTGATTCAGGAGAACTGCCTTTGCTGGGTTGGGCACGCGGTGGAATAAATTCTAGCTGGGCAGTTACTGAACAGACTGGAGTGAATGGAACTAATAGTCTTGAAGATAGTCCTGGCGGGTTTTATCTTCCGAATACGAACTCCTGGGCAGGCTATATGACAGCAATCCCATCCGTTAAGAATAATCTATATACCCTGTCATTCAAATGGAAGGGTTTTGTGAATCCCCTGACTTTTGATTATCTCAATGTCAATTTTTCGCTGGACGGAACAGACTGGGAGTGGTTTGACAGTATAAATGGATATACATTTGGGAAATTTATTCTATATTCTACAGATGCTATTACATCTATTGTGGATATTCTCGATAGCTTTTATTTTGGATTTGGATTAGAATCCAGTCCATTAGGCAGTGCCAATGGGGTTTTTATTGATGAAGTTCTCATTGAAAGAGAATCAATATCCATAAGTAATTATACATATGAATCGCACGGATGGGATGGCACATCAATGGCAGCCCCATATGTTTCAGGTGTTGCAGGGCTAATACTCTCGGTGAATCCATCGTTATCCTTTAAAGAGATAAAAGATATCATTTTGAAAAGCGTTGACCCTGTCTCAAGTCTTGCCGGAATAACATTGACCGGCGGTAGACTGAATGCTTCCAATGCAATGGGTTATATTATACCGCCAGCTCCATCAGGCCTCATAGCAACGCCATTTTCAGGCAGTCAGATAGACCTTGCATGGACAGATAATTCTTTGAATGAATCAGGCTTCAGGATAGAGCGTAAAAAAGGCTCAGGCGGAACATATAACGTAATCGCAACAGTGGGAGCAAATATTACTGCATATTCAGACAGTGGGCTTTCATCAGGAACAACTTATTTCTATCGTATAAAAGCATACAATAATGGAGGAGAATCTTTACCCTCTGAAGAAGCAATCGCTACAACTTTTCAATCAACTACAGATAATGACGATGGAGGCAGAGGCGGTGGTTGTTCTGTCGGCATGGTTCAAAACTATCAGACCGCCATTGCAGATACATTGTTCCTCTTCATGCCATTGGTAGCTGTATGGATAATCATAAGGTTCAGAAGAGATAGACGGAAATGTAGCCGCAAACTTTAGCTTGCGAAGAATATACTCAGGCTTAACCCTGTAGCTGCAATTATACCTGATTATTCATAGCGAACTCAGTTCTGACTGGATTATTCACAAAGTTGATGCATAATAACAGGGGATAGAGTATGTGCGCTCATTCTCGGGCTATCGCCCTGCGAGGTTTTTGCCTCTTGATTCTTTAATATACATACTGTATGACTATCGGCAAAAAAATCCGCTCAAATACTCTATCCCCTGTTATTATTTGGTTTGGAGGCTGTGTCATAATAGTGAAAAGTGTCAATTTTTTATCGGCTTCACTGAATTGTTACTATGCTTTGTACCACATTAGCCAGAAAGTGGAAAATAGTTCCTGGAAGGATATTATTTGTTTTCATATAAAGCCAGCCCATAACGAGCGAAGGGAAAAAGCTAAGGAGTGATATCCACTCATGAGAGAATATCGCTTTAGGAAGATGTGCAATTGAAAAAAGTAGACTTACGAAAATAACCGCTTTAATGGTCTTACCCATTGAATCCTGTAGAAATCCCCTGAAAAAGAATTCTTCAGGTAAAGCAATCCCTATAAGTTGAAACAGGATTGCATACAGAGTAATCTTCCCTTCACTTTCTCCAAAGAGAAAATAGTAGGGGATTAAAATAAGAGCTGAAACACAAAGACCGATGGAAAGAGCCTTTAATGAAAATGCAATTTTAATCCTATGCCTGACAAATACCGGGTAGAGAATCATGAACAGAGGCAATATATTTAAGTAGTGAAAATTTGCAGGTCTTAATGAATATACGATAATAGAAATTATCAGCAGTAAAATATAACCTGATATGCTTTTAATGTTCATAGTCAATTAGTTTATAATAGTTTAAAATATTTATTTTTACTCTGAGAATGTCATTCCGAGCGAAGTGAGGAATCTTGTCTTTGAGATTGCTTCGTGCTAAAGCCCTCGCAATGACATTTTCAAGTCCTTCTGTTAACTAAAAATTATGCTGCAATTGTGGTATACTGTCAAAAATTATTTGTAAATATGTTTAGGCTTAGACATATAACCGCCGGTGAATCTCATGGTAAAGCTTTAACAGGAATCTTTGAAGGAATCCCTGCAGGGCTTCCAATCTCTTCAGAGGAGATTGACATCGAGCTCAAGAGAAGACAGGGAGGATATGGCCGTGGCGGGAGGATGAAGATAGAATCAGACCATGCAGAAATCCTTTCTGGTGTTAGATCAGGCAGAACCCTTGGTTCTCCTATAGCCATTCTTATTGAGAATAAAGATTATAAAAACTGGCAGGATGTTATGAGCGCAGAGCATAGAGCGCAGAGCATAGAGTTAGGGAAGATAACGCATCCTCGACCCGGTCATGCTGACCTTGCTGGTGTAATGAAATACGGCCATGATGACATAAGAAATATACTTGAGAGGTCAAGTGCTCGTGAGACAGCTATGAGAGTGGCTATTGGCGCAATAGCAAAGAAGTTTCTTTCAACTTTTAATATAAAGATAGGCAGCTATGTTATACAAATCGGAAGTCAGAAGTTGGAAGTCAGAAGTCAGAATTTCAGTGGAGAAGAATTTCAGAACATCTTTAAAAAAGCCGAGAAGTCTCCTGTTAGATGTCCTGATCAATCTGTTTCTAAAAAGATGATAAAGCTTATAGATGAAGCTATTAAAGATGGCAATTCTCTTGGAGGGATATTTGAGGTCTTTGCAATTGGTATGCCTGTTGGCCTTGGCAGTCATATCCAATGGGACAGACGCCTTGATGCAAGGCTTGCGTATGCATTGATGAGCATTCAGGCCATTAAAGGGGTGGAGATAGGTTTTGGATTTGAGATGAGCAGAAGATTTGGTTCAGAGGTTATGGATGAGATATTTTATGAACCTCTTAAGCCCCACCTTATCAAGGAGGGGGGTGGGGGGGGTAGTACCTCTGAACAGAATATAGCTGGTTTTTACAGAAATACAAACTTTGCAGGTGGGATTGAAGGTGGAATGACAAATGGTATGCCGGTTGTCCTGCGTGCTGCAATGAAACCAATCCCAACCCAGAGAAAGCCTCTCCACTCTGTTGATATAAAAACAAAAAAACAGGTTAAAGCTGTTTATGAACGTTCCGACATTTGCGCAGTCCCTGCTGCAGGTGTAATAGGGGAATCAATGGTTGCTCTCACTCTTGCAGATGCCTTTCTCGAAAAATTCGGCGGCGACAGTATGACCGAAACAAAACGCAATTACAAATCATATCTTAAATATATAAAAAATTATTAGCCTGCTATACTTCAGGCACGTTTAGTTTGATATAAAGCTCTCTGAGCTGCTTTGGATCAACAGGTGAAGGGCTGCCGCTCATGAGGCAGAATGCCTTTTGTGTTTTCGGGAATGCGATTACGTCTCTGATAGATGAAGCACCAACCATAATCATCACCAGACGATCAAATCCCAGAGCTATACCTCCATGTGGCGGAGTACCAAATTCAAGTGCATCCAGAAGGAAACCGAATTTCGACCGTGCCTCTTCTTCTGATATACCAAGTATTTCGAACATCTTCTTCTGAATATCACTCCTGTGAATACGTATACTGCCGCCTCCTATCTCATATCCATTGAGCACTATATCGTATGCCTTTGCTTTAAATGAAAGGAGCAAATCTTTATTACTTATATCACCTGAAAGCATTTTTTCAACATCATCATCTGTCGGTGATGTAAAAGGATGGTGCATTGCCTCAAAACGGTTTTCTTCATAATTCCATTCAAGCAGGGGGAAATCTGTGATCCAGACAAATTGATATCCCGCTTGTATGAGATTTAGCCTCCTGCCAAGTTCGAGTCTTATCCTGCTCAATACATCGTGGACAACCTTTTCATTATCAGCAACAAAGAGCATCAGATCCCCTTCTTCAGCCTCTAACCGTTGTGCCATCTGTTTAAGTATTTGATCAGAGAAGAATTTTATTATCGGGGATTCAAATCCATTTTTGACCTTTATCCATGCAAGACCTTTTGCTCCGTACGAGATAGCTTCTTCTGTCAACATATCTATTTCTTTTCTTGAAAGACTTGCCATTCCTTTGCCACAAATTGCCTTTACCCTTCCACCGGAATTAATGGCATCGAGAAATACCTTGAATTTACCGTTTACTACTAAATCAGCCATCTCTTTAAGCTCAAGGCTGAAACGCAGATCAGGCTTGTCATTCCCGAATCTCTCTATTGATTCATGAAAGCTCAACCTCTTAAATGGAATATCAAGAGCAATATTAAGGACATCTCTGAAGATGCGGTTCATCATGCCTTCAATGATTTCTATAATATTATTTTCTTTTACAAAAGACATCTCAAGATCAACCTGGGTGAATTCGGGCTGTCTGTCTGCACGCAAGTCTTCATCCCTGAAGCACTTGACTATCTGAAAATATTTTTCAAGACCAGAAATCATCAATATCTGTTTGAAGAGTTGAGGAGATTGAGGAAGTGCATAGAAATGTCCAGGATTCAGCCGACTTGGCACAAGATAATCGCGTGCACCTTCTGGTGTAGACTTGGTGAGCATCGGGGTTTCTATCTCGATGAACCCTTTTTCATCGAGGTAATCTCTTATCACTTTTGCGACTTTATGACGAATTATTAGATTCTGCTGCATTTCAGGCCTTCTGAGGTCAAGATAACGGTGTTTCAATCTCAGTGCCTCAGAGGCCTCTGCTGCATCTTCTATACTGAAAGGTAAAGTGGTTGATTCATTCAGAATATCGAGCTTATTTACATACATCTCAACTGTTCCTGTTTGCATGTAGGGATTTTCAGTGCCTTCTGGCCTTTTCCTGATTTCGCCTGAAACAGAGATGACATATTCACTTCTAAGGTTATGTGCCTGCTCATGGACAGCACCAGAGACATCAGTGCTAAAAACAACCTGTAATATCCCGCTTCTGTCACGAAGATCTATAAAGATGAGTCCTCCGTGGTCTCTGCGTCTGAAAACCCAACCACAAAGAGTTAAATTTTTACCGATGTCAGACTCGCGAATCTCTCCACATCCTTTATCACGAACCATAAATAATCCCCCTAATTTTTTTTATCTCTTCAGGTCTTAAAAATCTATATTTACCCGATGGAAGGTCTCCTAATTCTATGCCATCAATCTTAATCCTCTTAAGCTTTAAAACAGGATGCCCGATCTTTTCTAACATTCTTTTAATCTGTCTTTTTTTTCCTTCATATATTGTAAGTTCGAGCCAGGAATTATTCTCTGATTTTCTTATTATTTTTACCTTAGCAGGTGATGTTATCCAATCATCAAGTTTTATGCCCTTTCGTATTTTATCTAATTTATCATTTTCAGGGAGGTCTTTTACCTTAACAAGATATGTCTTTGGTATTTTTTTAGAAGGATGAAGAATCGCATGAGCAAAATCGCCGTCGTTAGTAAGTAGAAGCAGGCCTTCTGAATCGTAATCAAGTCTCCCTACAGGAAAGACTTTATATTTTATACCTTTTAAGAAATCTTTTACTGCTGGCCTTCCTTCAGGATCATGTAGTGTTGTTACAACATTCCTGGGTTTGTTAAATATCAAATAAACTTTTTGTTCAGGTTTGATAAGAAGTTTCCCGTCAACCTTAATGTGGTCTTTATTCGTGTCTGCTTTCATCCCGATATGTGCAATATGTCCATTCACCGTAACCCTGCCTTCAAGAATCAACTCCTCAGCTTTTCTTCTGGATGCAATACCCATCTCTGATATTATCTTTTGAAGTCTTTTTTCCATAAGAATAAATGATAACATAAAAACAATATAGATAATTATTGGCCAGAATATTTAGACCAAATTATCATTCATAAACTATGGCTAACAAGCATAGAATTTTTGCTCATTTTCGGTCTTTGACTTCCGAGGTATTTCGCCTCACTCCCCACTTTAATTCCCCCCTTGCTAAACCCGAATAATGCAGACATTGCTCAAAAATTTCTTTAACTCGATGAATTATCGGATTTATTTTAATTGTTTTATGGATAAAAATATTCGCAAAACCATTAGTTAAAGGAACACTAAGGTATCGAAAAATAAATTTTCTCGCAACATCTGCATTATTCAATTACATTTTTGGGTAAAGGGGGACTAAGGGGGAATTTATGAATTAAGTGGGTTAGAAATGTATATGTTAGAAAAGCAGATAGATTTTAGGATTAAGGGTTTTTCAGACTATTTATAAAGTCCCTGTTTTCAAAATACCAATCAACAGTTTTTTTAATACCTTCCTCAATAGTGGTTTTCGGATACCAGTTCAGGATCTTTCTGGATTTTTCTATATCTGCCCATGTTGCAACAACATCAGCAGGATGTCTCGGCAAAAAATTCAATACCGCCTTTTTACCTAAAGCCTCTTCAATAAGATGTATCACGTGGAGAAGTTCAATAGGGTTGTCATTGCCAAGATTGAAAATCTCGTAACCGAAAGGTTCAAGACAATGTAAAGTCCCATCAGCTATATCATCAACATATGAAAAATCTCTTTTTTGTTTTCCATCTCCAAAGACTTTAATGGGAATGCCATTGTCTATATTTTTGATGAATATGAATATGCTCATATCAGGCCTGCCCGCAGGCCCGTAAACAGTGAAGTATCTTGGAATGCTGATATCAAGTTTATACAAATAATGATAGCTATAACAAAGAACTTCAGCACCCTTCTTTGTTGCGGAATAAGGCGCAAGTGGGGAATCCGTTTTATCTGACTCCCTGAACGGCATCTCGTTAAGTCCATAAAGGCTCGAAGTGGATGCAAGAACGAATTTTTTTACTCCGTTGTCTTTGCAGCATTCAAGGAGGTTCAAAGTGCCTTTTGTGTTAGTTTCGAGATATACCCATGGATCTTCAACAGAAGCCCTCACCCCGGCTCTTGCAGCAAGATTGATAACCGCATCAATTTTGTGAGAGGAGAAAATTTTTTTAACTGTATTAAAATTTCCGATATCACATTTTTTAAAAATAAATTCTGCGCCCTTTTTAACTTTCAATTTTTTGCTTTTGACTTTTAACTGTTGGAGTCTCCATTCCTTCAAGCGTGGATCATAATAGTCGTTGATATTGTCTATCCCGATAACATTGATGTTATTATCAAGAAGTTTTTCAGATACCTTCCACCCGATGAAACCTCCACAGCCTGTTACAATAATAGTTTGCATGAATTCACTCCTAAATTAATTAATAGTCTAAACATTCTGTAAGAATCTTGATAATAGACTATACCCTTTTTTTAATCCATTCAATTGGATTAACTACAACAAATCCATTCTTCCCGTCTGAATAAACAACCTTTGAAATCCTTGCATTCAATATCATCCTCTTGCACATCATGCAAGGTTCGGAATTGCATTGACCACTCTCCTTATCAGTGCCAGCGATATACATTGTTGCTCCATTTAACTCATCTACAGAAGCACGGATGATTGCGTTTGCCTCTGCATGAACACTGTGACAGAGTTCATATCGTTCACCATGCGGGATCTGGAGTTCTTTTCTTGTGCATCTGCCTACTTCGAGACAATCTTTCATTCCTGCTGGAGCCCCATTATAACCAGTACTTACGATTATATTATCTTTTGTGATAACAGCCCCATATCTTCTTCTCAGACAGGTGGCTCTTGTTGAAACAACCTTAGCTATATTAATAAAGTATTCATCCCAATCGGGTCTGAGCTTCTTATGTTTTTTCATTGCCATTATAATAGCTCACATACTTATTGGCTTACAAGGAGGTAATTTTAGCAAGATTATTATGATAATGCATGGCGTTGCTTTGCTCTTCATCATGCTCTATACTATGACAAATAGATTATAACTAAATTCAGCGATAAGCAGCATAATCGCTTAATACATTGCTCCGCTCGGAATGACACCGCTTTATCACTGGATTTGAGTATAACTAAATTTCAGATTATTATTGATATATCGTGGAAATACAGGACATAGGTAAATTTCTAAAGAATCCTCTCCTATATGTCATAATCGGAATGTTTACTCAGCTATTCATAAAAAAACACAGGGTTAAAATTACTATCGTGATACTGGTATATTTTTATCTCATAAGCATAACTTTTACCGGATATGCCTTTTCTAAATTATGGAAGATAGAAGATACTTACAATAATAAAAAAGTGTATGACGCGGTAATAGTTCTTTCTGGAGTAAGTAATGCAGAATGGTATTTAGACAGGAAAGATTTGCCATATATAACAAATGACTTTTTCGCTGCCAATGAAAATTCTGACAGGCTGCTTGCAGGAGCATACTTTGTTAAAACAGGTCATGCGAAGCTTCTCCTTATTGGCGATTGGGTCTACGAGACATACAGTGAGGGTAAATATGTAAGCAAGCTTTTGGCTGATTTGGGACTAAGGGGTGAACAAGTGCATATTTATGGTCAGATTAAAAGAACGCTTGATGAAGTAAAAAGTATTAAGAAATATGTTGAAGAAAAGAAATTAAAAGAAATCTTGATTGTTACTTCTGAAATGCACATGCGCCGAGCTTTTGCAATGTTCAAAAAACAGAGCCTGCACCCCGATGTTTTTTCAGTAACTAAGGAGAGCGAATTTGACTGGGAGTCTTTTGTCCCGACCATTGATGGGTTAATAAAAACAGACAGGTTTTTTTATGAATTGATAGCCTATGGAGGATATTTTTTAAAAGGGGACATATAAAAAATTTAATTGAACAAACAACTTGAAAAGCACAGGAAACATGAAGAAGGAAGCGTAGTTTAGTGAGTAAGATGACCCTTCGGAAAAAGACATTAATAATAATACTGATTTCACTTATTTGTGCCATTTCCATTTTTTATATCTCAGCAAGAATTTTTCTCCTTGGAAGTTTTAAGAAACTTGAGGATAAGGATACTAAAAAGCACATTCAGATTGCTCTTCGTTCAATTGCCCACAGTCTTGAAGTTATAGACAGCAAAACAGGTGACTGGGCTAACTGGGATGACACATATGCTTTTATTCAAAACAGAAATCCTGAATATATCAAAACAAATCCATCAGATAAGACATTTTCAGAGCTTGAAATTAATGTCATGCTATTTATCAATTCATCAGGCAATATTGTTTACAGCAAAGCCTTTGATTTGTTGAATGGAAAAGAAATTTCTATGCCACAAAGCCTTCTTGCTCATCTTTCAGAAAACAGGCTGCTTTTAATGCATGATAATATTCAAAGCAAACACACAGGTATAATACTCCTCACAGAAGGGCCGATGTTGATTGCCTCGAGGCCTATTCTAACCAGTGAAGGCAAAGGACCTGTAAGGGGGGCACTAATATTCGGACGCTTTCTTGATGATGAAGAAATACAAAGAATAATTAAAGATATACAATTCCCAATTGCCTTTATACGTTTTGATTCTGTTGATATGCCAACAGATTTTAAGTCAGCAAAATCTTTACTATCAGAAGAAAAGCCAGTAGTTACAATACCGATAAATGACAAAAAAATATCAGGTTACACTATACTGAAGGATATTTACGGTAATCCTGCACTCATGCTGAGAGCAGACCTTGAAAGAGATATTTTTCAACACGGAACAAAGACAATATTTTCTTTCATATTTTTGCTGATTTTAATAGGATTGTTTTTAGGACTAATAATAATTTTGTTCTTAAATAAGCTGGTTTTGAATAGAATATTAGCTCTTAGCAAGAACGTAAGAAATATAGCCATAAAAAGAGACCTTACAATGCGTATCCCTGTTGAGGGTGGAGACGAATTATCAACCTTCTCCGAGGAGATGAACAGAATGCTCGAGGAATTGAACAGGGCAGATATGTTACTTCGTGAAAGTGAAGAGAAGTTCAGGGATATCTTTAAAAATGCAAACGATATGATACAGATTGTAGACGCAGAAGGAAGATTTTTAGATGTGAACAGGAAATGGTGCGAGACATTAGGTTACACAAAAGAAGAAGCAATGCAAATGCGCTTTACTGATATAGTAAGAAAAGATCAGATACCTCATTGCATCGAAACCTTTAAAAGAGTTGTAAATGGGGAAAGTATTGAGCATATGGAGACCGTTTATATTTCGAAAGACGGTAGGGAAATATATGTGGAGGGCAGTATAAATCCTTCGTTCAAAGGAAATAAATTTTCTATTTGCAGGGGAATTATGAGAGATATAACCATTCGTAAACAGATGGAGAAAAGATTAGAGCATCTTGCAGTGACAGATACTCTCACAAATACTTATAACAGGACAAAATTTGATGAAGTGATAAAAAAAGAAATCAGCAGAGTGAAAAGATACTCCCATCCCCTCTCCCTGATAATGTTTGATGTCGACCACTTTAAAAGAATTAATGACACACATGGGCATATATACGGTGATTATGTATTAAAGACACTGACGAACATAGTAAAAGAAAACATGAGGGAAACCGATTATCTCATAAGGTGGGGTGGAGAAGAATTTATAATTCTCTCTCCTAATACGGATCTAAATAATGCAAAGGTGTTGTCAGAGAGGATTCGTAAGGCAGTTGAGGAATACAGTTTTGAGAAAAATCAAAAGGTAACAGTAAGTTTCGGTGTAACAGAATTCAGACAATACGACATTGAAGATACTTTTGTGAAGAGAGCAGATGATGCATTATATAAGGCAAAGGAAGCAGGCAGGAATCGTGTTGAGGTGAGCATATGAAAATTGGCGTCCCCAACGGGATTTGAACCCGTGTTACCGCCTTGAAAGGGCGATGTCCTCGGCCGAGCTAGACGATGGGGACGCATGTGGTGAGCCGCGTTGGATTCGAACCAACGACCCACGCCTTAAAAGGGCGTTGCTCTACCTGCTGAGCTAGCGGCCCGAAATTAGATTTTTAATTTACCCTGTTTAAAGGTTGATTGTCAAATTTTCGAAAATTCTGCTAAGTCATTAAACATGCTTCTTTGTATACGGCAGTAATCCACCTGAAAGAATAATCTGTTTTTCCCTTTCATTTAGATTAGATTCTAATTCGAAATAAAAAATTTTAGTAAGATCTTGCACAGCATATTGTTGATTACCTGTTATTGACTGTTTAATATTTTGTATAATCAGTATATCACCTTGTTCAATCTTCTCATAATCACCAGCATTCTTGAAAAGCAGAGGAATTATACCAAAGTTTATCAAATTTGAGCGATGAATCCTGGCAAAGGATTTTGCTATTACAGCCTGAATCCCTAGAAACATGGGTGCGATTGCAGCATGTTCTCTTGAAGAGCCCTGCCCATAATTTTCACCACCAACAATAATCCCTCCACCCTTTTCCTTTGCCTCTTTTGCCCTTGCACTGAAGGTATTATCGATAGTATGGAAAACATATTCTGATATTGCAGGAATGTTAGAACGTAATGGAAGTATCATTGAACCAGCAGGCATGATATCGTCTGTAGTAATATTGTCCCCGAGCTTCAGTAAAACTTCTGATTCTATTGTATTGCCTATAGAATCTTTTATAGGAGCCTCCTTGATATTTGGCCCCTTTATGACTTGAATATCATGTGTATCTTGCCGCGGCTTTATAATCATATTGTCATTAATAAAATAATGTGAAGGTTCACTGGATTTTTCAATGCTGATACCAGAATAACGCGGATCAACAATTTCTCCTTTCAATGAAAAGACAGCACAAGAGATTGCACTTGCAAGATAGACAAAAGCATCTTTATTGCCGCTTCTTCCTTTAAAATTTCTGTTATATGAACGGATGGATATCTGACCTGTGCCAGGAGCCCCTCCCATACCAATGCATGGGCCGCAAGAACATTCGAGTATGCGAGCACCAGCAGCTATCATGTGCTGGAGGAATCCTTTCCGTGCAAGCATCTCGTAAACCTGTTTTGAACCGGGGTTTATAAGCAGGTTCACCCCTTTTGCAACTGTATTACTCCTGAGGATAGATGCAACAGTTTTCATAATCTGTAATGAGGAATTTGTGCAACTGCCGATGCATACCTGATCAATTTTTGTCCCTGCAATTGTTCTAATCGGGACTACATTGTCAGGACTGTGAGGCATAGCTATCATCGGTTCAATCGAGCTTAAATCAATATTGATAATCTCAGAATATTGAGCATCCTTATCAGCCTGCAGTTCAATCCATTCAGATTCTCTTCCCTGTGCCTTAAGGAAATATCTCGTCCTTTGATCACTCGGGAAAATGGATGTTGTAGCTCCCAGCTCTGCCCCCATGTTAGTTATAGTCGCTCTTTCAGGGACGCTAAGGTCTTTTATACCAGGGCCTCCATATTCAATTATCTTCCCAACGCCACCTTTTACTGTAAGTTGCCTCAATATTTCCAGAATTACATCCATAGCAGTAACCCATGGCCTGTTAAGTTTTCCCTTTAATCGAACAAGAGCAATTTGGGGCATATTTATCTCAAAGGGTAACCCAGCCATAACTGTAGCTGCATCAAGTCCCCCAACGCCGATTGCAATCATGCCTATGCCTCCTCCTGTTGGAGTGTGGCTGTCAGTTCCTAATGCAATTTTCCCAGGAGAAGCAAAACGTTCTAAGTGAATCTGATGGCTTATCCCATTGCCCGGTCTTGAAAAGAAAGCCCCATAGCGTCCTGCTACAGTTTCGAGAAAAAGGTGATCATCTGGATTCATGTAATTTGATTGAATCATGTTGTGATCTACATAAGAAACAGCTAAAGGAACTTTTACCCTGTCTATACCAATAGCCTCGAACTGAAGCCATGCCATAGTACCTGTTGCATCCTGTGTATATACATGGTCAACTTTTAATCCAACAGTGTTGCCGGTTTTCAGATCTCCGTATATCTTGTGTGTCTCAAAAATCTTTTCAACAATATTTTTTCCCAAAATCAACCTCCAGATATTAAGGTTTTTATTTTAATGTAATATTTCAATTAATGATTAAAATTTACCATATAAGGTTTAATAAAATCCAAAATGGCATTATTTGATTTAAAGAGGCCATGACTCTTGAGATTAAATAAAAATAGATATAAAATATAGCAAAAATCTACAGATGGAGACCCAAATGAATTTTTTTCAATACCGCTCTGATAAGTTGTTTGTAGAAGAAATTCCTTTAAAAACACTTGCTGAAAAATACGGTACACCTCTTTATGTTTACAGTTACAAAACACTTTTGAGACATTTTAAGGCTTATGATGAAGCATTCAATGATTTTCCACACGTTATTTGTTTTGCAGTCAAGGCAAATTCTAATGTTGCTATACTGAGACTATTTGCAAAAAACGGTTCAGGTGCAGATATTGTTTCTGGTGGGGAACTCTTTGTTGCTCTTAAAGCAGGGATCCCCGCTTCAAAAATAGTTTATGCAGGCGTAGGAAAGACAGAAGAGGAGATACGCTTTGCGATTAAATCAAAGATACTAATGTTCAATGTAGAATCTGAAGATGAATTAAGAGAGATTGACAGGGTAGCAGGTAAGATGAATAAGAAGGCTCCAATAGCATTGAGAATAAATCCTGATATTGATCCTGAGACACATCCTTATATAACAACAGGACTGAAGAAACACAAATTCGGTATACCAATAGAAAATGCCCTGGAATATTATAAGCTTGCCTTGAGATTGAAGAATATCAATGTCATTGGAATACATAAGCATATAGGTTCGCAGATTACTAAGATTTCGCCATTTGTTGATGCATTAAAGAGAGTGCTTATTCTTATAGACGAGCTTAACCTTCAGGGCGCAAAGATACAGTACCTCGATGCAGGTGGTGGACTCGGAATTACTTACAAAGATGAAGAGCCACCAGTCCCTAAAGACCTTGCAAAAAATCTTATACCTTTGCTTAATGGAAGAAAGCTGACTCTTCTTATAGAACCGGGTAGGTCTATAGTCGGAAATGCTGGAGTGCTTATTACAAAAGTTTTATATCTAAAAAAAGGTGCAGAGAAAGAGTTTGTAATCGTTGATGCAGGTATGAATGATCTTATAAGACCTTCCTACTATGGTGCATATCATGCTATTCTTCCTGTGGAGAAAAAGAAGAGGGATACTATTGTCTGTGATGTTGTTGGCCCAATATGTGAATCGAGTGATTTTCTTGCAAAAGACAGAAAAATGAAGGCAGTCAAAAAGGGAGAATACCTTGCTGTTATGAGCGCAGGAGCTTATGGATTTTCAATGAGTTCAAACTATAATAGCCGACCAAGGGCTGCAGAAGTAATGGTTAAAGGTAGAGACTGTTTTATGATAAGGGAACGCGAAACTTATAGTGATATTATCTTAAAAAATAAAATCCCGGTATTTTTAAAATGATATCAATTTAAAAATTTAGACTGTATCGCTATCTTAGCATGTGCAGAATATCTCGATTTATGAATATGAAATGAAGATTTAAGAGGTATCTCGAATAATTCAGTTGGCTATTATAAAATAAGATGAAAATACACTTCACAAAGATGCATGGTCTTGGTAATGATTTCATACTTGTGGATTGTATTACCCAGAAATGCGAAATACAACTTTTCAATGATTACCATTACCAAAAGGGGGGGAGAGGAGAAGAGGGGTTATCTTTTGCTGAATTAGCAAAAAACTTATGTGATAGACGGTTTGGCATTGGAGCTGATCAGATACTTTTACTTGAGAAGTCAGCTATTGCAGATTTTCTAATGAGGATTTTTAATGCTGATGGTAGTGAAGTCGAGATGTGTGGGAATGGAATACGTTGCCTCGCTAAATACATCTGGGATAGAAATCTTTCAAATAATACTAATATGCTTAAAATTGAAACACTTGCAGGCATAATCAAACCAGAGAAAGCAGGAGACATGGTGAAGGTTGATATGGGAGAGCCGTTCTTTGAACCTGAAAAAATACCGGTAAAAATAAAGAAATCAGAAGTCGGAAATCAGAAGTCAGAAGAAGCAAAGATGGTCACCGATTATCCTTTACAGGTCTCTGACAGGGAATTCAAAATTACCTGTGTTTCCATGGGAAATCCTCATGCAGTTATTGTTCTTGAAAATGTATCTGATTTCCCTGTAGCCTATTATGGTCCTCAAATAGAGACTCATCAAATTTTCCCTAATAGAACGAATGTAGAATTTATTCAGATAATAAATCCCCATGAAATTAAAATGCGTGTGTGGGAAAGGGGAGCAGGTGAAACTATGGCGTGTGGAACTGGTGCCTGTGCTGCAGCTGTAGCATCACATCTGAAAGGTCTTACAGAAAGAATTTTAACTGTCCACCTGCAAGGTGGAGATCTTTTCATAGAATGGGCAGGTGATAACCATGTTTACATGACCGGTCCTGCTGTTGAAGTTTATAAGGGAATTATAGAAATTTAACCGATGTAAAAATGGAGGGCGATATGTTTAGAGGATCAATCGTTGCAATCGTAACACCTTTTAAAAGAGGCAAGGTTGACGAAAAAGCGCTTGGAGACCTTATAGAGTGGCATATATCTCAGGGAACCAATGCTATTGTGCCATGCGGGACAACGGGCGAATCAGCAACACTTGATTATAAAGAGCATTATAGGGTCATAGATTTTACTGTAAAAACTGTTAACAAAAAGATTCCTGTTATAGCTGGAACAGGAGCAAATTCTACTGACGAGACGATAGAGATTACAAAGCATGCTAAAAAATCAGGAGCTGACGCTGTACTGCTTGTTGCACCTTACTATAATAAACCTACACAGGAAGGTATTTACAGGCACTATAAAACAGTTGCTGAAAAAGTTGATATTCCTATCGTGTTGTATAATGTGCCTGGAAGGACTGCTGTTAATATACTTCCTGCGACTGTAGCACGTCTCGCAGAGATCAGTAACATAGTCGCAATTAAAGAAGCTTCAGGCGATATGAAGCAGGTTAGTGAGCTTATTAGACTATGTGGAGATAAGATAACAGTTATATCCGGGGATGACTTTACAACTCTGCCTTTGCTTGCACTTGGGGGGAAGGGTGTAATATCTGTTTCTGCGAATGTAACCCCCAAGATGGTCTCGCAGATGTGTTCATTATGGCTTAAGGGTCAATATGAAAAGGCAAGAGAGATACATTACAGACTTGAACCTCTGAATGCAGCAATGTTTATAGAAACCAATCCGATTCCAGTTAAAACAGCTCTTGCAATGATGGGAAAAATTCAGGAAGAATTCAGGCTTCCTCTCTGTGAGATGTCACAGGGCAATAAAGATAAACTAAGAAAAGTTCTGACGGATTTAAAACTTATATAGATGAAAATTTAAGGCTGAAGATATCTTTCAATAATATCGAGGTTGAGATATTTTACTGCCATTTTTTCGAATGTGCTGCTTTCAAAATCTTTTAGATATGGAAATATGCCTAATAAGGGGACAGGACTGATTTTGCTTATAATGTCAGGATTTGTTTCTTCGGCAAGAGTATATTCAGGTGGGTGGTGATTATTTAAGATAATTCCTGCTACTTGCAATCCTTCTTTTAAGGCGTAATTGAGTGTGAGAAGGGTATGGTTGATTGTTCCGAGTCCAGGTTTTGCAACAATAATTAATGGAAGACCGAATTCCTTAGCAAGGTTAAGCACAAAATAGTCTTTTTTTATGGGGACAAGCAATCCGCCAATTCCTTCAACTATAACAGCATAATATTTTTTTGTGAGATTTATATAAGCTTTTTTTATATTTTCGAGATCGACAGTTATTCCTTCTATTTCAGAAGCCGGAAAGGGTGCGAGTGGACTTTGAAAGCAGCATGGTGAAATATGTCTGATATTCTCCTCCATATGTGCCATTGTTTTTATCAACATTCCATCAGAAGGTATAAAAACGTCACCTTCCTTTAAACACCCTGTTTCAATCGGCTTCATGCCCCCTGCTTTTTTACCGAGTAGATTTACTGCTTTAATAAGAGCTACTGTGATGATAGTTTTACCAACCCCAGTATCAGTTCCAGTTATGAAAAAACCTTTCGACATAATCTCATATTATAATTTTAAACCCTTATCTTTACCAATGCCTCGATAAATCTTTCAATGTCTTCGTCTGTATGTGCTGCAGTAATTGTTATCCTTATACGAGGTTCTTGCACAGTTGGAGGTCTGATAGCAGGAGCATAAATTCCGAGATTAAAAAGATGTGATGATATTCTAATGGTATTTTCTATACTCCCTGTTTTTAAAGGAATTATAGGTGTTTCGCTTCCCATAATATCATATCCCATTTGTTGAAGCCTGTTAGCTACCTTATTCCTGTTAATCCATAATTTTTCAATTATGGCAGGATTGTTCTCAATAAATTTTAGAGCAGCTATAGATGCAGCAATAACACAAGAGGGCAAGGCTGTTGAATAAATAAAACTTCTTGCATTATTTGTAACCCATTGTATTATGTTTTCGCTCCCGACGAGAAAAGCACCATATGAGCCAAATGCTTTTGAAAATGTCCCCATTTGAATAATCCACGGGTCAGGTTTGATATTAAAATGAGCAAGGCTTCCCTTGCCTTTTCCAAGAACTCCGGTTGCATGGGCATCATCTATATACAGAAATGCCTCATATTTTTGACATAGAGTGCATAGCTCCTTTATTGGGGCAATATCTCCATCCATACTAAATACACTATCAGTTGCGATAATCTTCTTTTTTTTGCCTGCTGTTCTTAATAATTCTTCAGCATGAGATATATCTTTATGTTTGTAAATTAAAGTGTTCGATTTGCTGAGTCTACAGCCATCTATAATGCTCGCATGATTTAATTGGTCGCTTAAAATTACAGTATTTTCATCAGTAATGGCCGGTATGATACCAATATTTGCAGCATAGCCGGAATTGAATAGAAGTGCTGATTCAGTCTCTTTAAATAATGCAATATTCTTTTCAAGTTCTTTATGAAGGATGCTCCCCCCGCTAAGGAGTCTGGATGCGCCAGCTCCATACCCATATATATATAAGAAATGTCTTACAGCTTCAATTATTATAGGGTGATTCGTTAGTCCAAGATAATCATTAGAGGAGAAATTTATATATTCAACGTTATTGAATTTGATTCTCGGTCCCTGAGTTGATTCCCTGTCTTTTATTGTCCTGAAGAGACTTTTTTCCTTTAAAATTCTTAGTTTTTCGTAAAACATAACTATTTAATTGTAACACAACATTTTCAATTAAAATTAAGTAAGGCTTGATTTAAAGTTAAAATTAAAAATTTAAAGGACCTCAAAAATAGCTTGACAATTTTTTTTGCACTGTGGTAATCTTCCCCTGTTTTTCAATCTACTTAAGGGAAGGTGTAAAATGCTTGAAATTAATAAATGGATACTTGTACTTGCCATTAATTTTTTCATTTTGCTCTTCATTTTAAATGCCATACTTTTCAAACCCATCATGAGAATCTTCAAAGAAAGAGAAGATACGGTAAAGGGTGCTCTCGATGCTGCAAAGGAAATGAGCAATAAAAGAGAAGAAGAGATTGCAAGGTTAAACCGTGAGTTGCTCGAAGCAAGAACTAAGGCAAAGGAAGTCTTCGATGCTTTGAAAGCAGAAGGATTAAACAGGCAAAAAGAGGTTATATCTGCTACTACCGTTGAAGCAACTGCAATGCTCGAAAAGGCAAAGGCTGAGATCAGAGCTGAAGCTGAAAAGGCACGGAGTTCATTGAGGGCAGAGGTTGATAAATTTTCAGATGAAATAGTTAGAAAGTTGGTGAAGGTATGATAAGAACAGATAAAGAATTAAAAGTTAAAAACAAAAAGTTAAGAACACTTATCTTACCATTATTTATCTCCGGTATCGTTTTTACATCTTATGCTTTTGGAAGTAGCGGAGGTGAGGAGGCTGCTCATACGCCACTTTGGAAAGATTATATGTGGAAGATTATCAATTTTGCAGTCCTGATAATTATCCTCTGGAAATTTGCAAAAAAACCTTTCCAGAATTTCTTGAAAAATAGAACCGAGTTAATCGAAAAAACACTTAATGAAGCCAAGGCTGCAAAAGAGGCTGCGATGAAAGCATTACAGGAAGTTGAGGAGAGGCTTAAAACAAAGGATGCAGAGATTGAATCCGTTATTTCTGCATCAAGACGTGCTGGGGAGCAAGAACGTGACAAAATAATAGCAGAGACAGAGAAACTGAAAGAAAAGATATTAGAACAGGCTAAAACAAATATTCAATTCGAATTAAAACACGCAAAAGAACAGATAAAAGCTGAGGCTGTTAATCTGGCTATAGAGCTTGCTGAAAAGAAAATCAAAGATAAGATAACTAAAGAAGATCAGGAGAAACTCCTTGATGAATCCCTCATGAAAATAGGAGGAAGAGGGTGAAAAAGACAAAGGAAGCACATAAATATGCAAAAGCATTATTGGTAAATGTAGGCCTTGACGAAGTAGAAAAAACATTAAGAGAACTTGCTGTTATGAATGATTTAATAATGAAGAGCAAGGAGCTAAGAAATTTCCTTGTCAGTCCACAATTCACAGCGGATGAAAGAACAAAGGTAATACAGTTGATAGCGCAAAAAATGAGTATTTCTGAATATACTGTAAAATTAATACTACATCTGTCTGAAGTAGGACTAATCCTGACCCTTTCGGATATTATAAGAATAGCCACAAATATTTATCTTGAAAGGAAGAAAAAGGCAAAGGCAGTTGTAATGACTCCTGTAGAGATAGGTAAAGAGCGCGAAAGCACTATTAAATCTTCGCTTAAGAAATTAATGGACAGGGATGTAGACATAGATTATGTTGTTGACCCTTCCCTGCTTGGTGGAATTCTCGTAAAAATAGGCAGTACAATGTATGATACCAGCATAAGAAGCCAGTTAAGGCTTTTAAAAGATGAGCTAATAAAGGGGTGAAATTATGGCAATTGAAGGAATCAAAACAGAAGAAATAAGTGAGCTGTTAAAGAAACAAATTACTGATTTTGAGAAAAAGGTTGATGTAAGTGAGATCGGTACTGTTACTTACGTTGGTGATGGTGTTGCAAGGATTTATGGACTCGACAATTGTATGAACCTGGAGATGCTCGAGTTCCCGAATGGTGTTTTTGGAATGGCACTTAACCTTGAAGAAGATGCTGTTGGTGCTGTTCTCTTCGGTGAAGACAAACTCGTTAAGGAGGGTGACATAGTCAAGCGAACAGGCAAGGTTATGGAAGTCCCTGTTGGCGAAGGTCTTATAGGAAGGGTTGTTAATGCAATTGGGCAACCAATTGACGGAAAAGGACCAATACAAACAAAAGAAACCAGGCTCGTTGAAATAGTAGCACCAGGTATTATTAGAAGACAGCCTGTTAACCAGCCATTGCAGACAGGTCTTAAGGCAATCGATTCAATGATCCCTATCGGAAGAGGACAGAGAGAACTCTGTATTGGTGACCGCCAGATCGGGAAAACCGCTATTCTAATTGACACTATTATTAATCAAAAGGGTGGAGATGTTATTTGTATTTACTGTGCTGTTGGTCAGAGAAGACCAGCAGTTGTTAATACCGTAAAGAAACTTGAAGATATGGGTGCAATGGAGCATACTATCGTCGTTGTTGCAACAGCAAGTGAACCTGCACCAATGCAATATATAGCACCATATGTTGCATGTACTATGGGTGAATATTTCAGAGATTCCGGCAGACATGCTTTTGTTGGATATGATGACCTCACAAAACAGGCACACGCATATAGACAACTTTCTCTTATTCTTAGAAGACCACCTGCACGTGAAGCATACCCTGGTGATGTCTTTTATTTGCATTCAAGGTTGTTAGAGCGGGCTGCAAAAATGAGCGATGCTATGGGTGGTGGTTCACTTACAGCTATCCCTGTTATTGAGACTCAGGCTGGAGACGTTTCAGGATATATACCGACAAACGTTATTTCCATTACTGACGGGCAGATATACCTTGAGCCAGAACTTTTCTATGGTGGTATCAGACCAGCGGTTAACGCTGGTCTGTCAGTTAGCCGAGTTGGTGGTGCGGCTCAGATAAAAGCAATGAAACAAATAGCTGGAATGCTCAGACTTGATCTTGCACAGTATAGAGAGCTTGCTGCATTTGCACAGTTTGCATCAGATCTTGATAAGGCAACACTTGCACAGATTGAAAGAGGGAAACGAATGATCGAACTTCTTAAACAGGATCAATATGTGCCTATGCCAGTTGAGGATCAGATTATAGTTATCTTTGCAGGAACTCAGGGATTTCTCGATGATCTTCCTGTGGAAGCTGTTAGGCCATTTGAAGAAGGATTGCTTAGATATGTAAGGGCAGAGAAGCAGGATCTTAGAAAGGAAATTATAACAAAGCAGGCACTTGATGACGACCTGAGGGCAAAAATTACTGATGCTATAACAGCATTTAAGAAGACTTTTCAGGCATAATTACCTTTAAGTAGGAGAGAATATAGATGCCAACGTTAAGGGATATCAGAAAAAGATTAAGAGCGATACAGAATACAAAAAAGATAACAGCAGCTATGAAAATGGTTGCTGCTGCAAAATTGAGGAAGGTCCAGGACAGAATGTTGAATTTCAGGCCGTATGCTACCCGTATGGAGACTGTTCTATCAGACCTTGCAAAAGTTGCAGAAAGGGAGATTCATCCACTTCTTGCTTTGAGACCAAGGAAGAAAGTTGAGGTACTGGTTATTACATCAGATAAAGGTCTATGTGGTGCTTTTAATGCAAATCTTCTCAGGTATACTGCAAAATACCTCGACAGTCTCAGACATGAAGGTGTTGAATTAAGCATGAATATAGTTGGAAGAAAAGCGCGTGATTACTTCCGTAGAAGAAATGTCCAGATGCGGAAGACATGGCTTGGGCTTTCGGGGAAAATAACCTATTCGGACGCACAAAATATTGCAAAAGATTTAATTGAGAATTATGTCAACGAAACGATGGATGAAGTAGTCGTTATATATAATGAATTTAAATCTTTGATATCACAGAAGGTTACTACATTGAAGCTTCTTCCTATTGGTACACTTGAGCCAGAAGGTGAAGCAGCAAAAGAGTCTTCCGTTTTTGGTGATTATATGTATGAGCCTTCACGTCAGAGGATTTTTGAAACATTATTGCCAAAACACATTGAGATCCAGATTTACAGGGCATTACTTGAATCATCTGCATCAGAAGAAGCAGCAAGAATGACAGCTATGGAAAATGCTACGAAGAACTGTTCCGAAATGATTGATAAAGTAACACTCTTAGCAAATAAGGTCAGGCAAGCTTCAATAACCAAAGAATTAATGGATGTTGTTGGTGGTGTTGAAGCACTGAAGGGATAAAACGGGTCTAAAGTATGAAGCTTTTATTGATAAAGGGGGTATAAACCATGAATGTAGGAAAAGTTGTACAGGTTATTGGTGCAGTTGTTGATATCGAATTTGAGAAGCAATTACCAAAGATACGCGATGCTATAAGAATAGATGTGGCAGCAGATCCTGCAAAGGGCATACCGGAAATACATCTTACTTTAGAAACAGCGCAACATCTGGGCGAAAATAAGGTCAGAACAATAGCTATGTCAGCAACAGATGGACTTGTTAGAGGAATGCCTGCTGTTGACACAGGTAATCCTATAATGGTACCTGTTGGAGAGGCTGCTCTGGGCAGAATAATGAATGTTATCGGTGAACCAGTCGATGAGTTGGGTCCTATCGAAGCTAAGGAAAAATCACCCATTCATAAGCCCGCTCCAGAATTTGTTGAGCAGGAAGCTACTACACAGGCATTTGAGACGGGGGTTAAAGTCTTTGACCTTCTGATCCCATTTGTTAGAGGGGGTAAAATGGGGATGTTCGGAGGCGCTGGAGTCGGCAAAACCGTTATCATTATGGAGATGATTCATAATATCGCTATGGTACACGGTGGTGTTTCGGTCTTTGCAGGTGTTGGTGAAAGGACAAGAGAAGGAAATGACCTGTACCTTGAAATGAAACATTCTGGTGTTCTACCAAAAGCCGCGCTAATTTATGGCCAGATGAATGAACCACCCGGTGCGAGGGCGAATGTTGGTCTGAGCGCTCTATCAGTTGCTGAATATTTCAGAGATCAGGGTCAGGACGTTCTTATATTTATTGACAATATATTCAGATATACACTTGCTTGGGCAGAAGTTTCCGCACTCTTAGGAAGAATGCCCTCTGCTGTTGGTTATCAGCCAACTCTTGGAACGGACATGGGTGCACTTCAGGAAAGGATTACAACAACAAAGAAAGGCGCAATTACAGCTATGCAGGCAATATATGTTCCTGCAGACGACCTTACAGACCCAGCTGTTGCAACAGCTTTTACGCATCTTGATGGTAGTGTTGTTCTCTCAAGACAGATTGCAGAGCTTGGTATTTATCCTGCTGTTGACCCTCTGGATTCAACTTCAAGAATCCTTGATCCTAAAGTAATCGGCGAAGAACATTATACCGTAGCCAGGAATGTGCAAAAGACTCTCCAGAGATATAAAGAACTGCAGGATATTATTGCAATACTTGGTATCGAGGAATTATCCGAAGATGATAAATTAATCGTTGCAAGAGCAAGAAAGCTACAGAGATTTCTAAGCCAGCCTTTCCATGTTGCTGAAACATTTACCGGTAACCCTGGTAAATATGTAAAGACTGAAGATACAATAAAAGGATTTAAAGCACTTGTAGAAGGTAAATATGATGATATGCCAGAACAGGCTTTCTATATGGTTGGACCAATTGAAGAGGCTGAGGAAAAGGCAAAGAAACTCGGTTGGAGCAGAGAGCTATAAAGTAAAGAACAAAGGGAGAATAGTTCATGGAGACAAAGTTAAAACTTGAAGTTGTTACCCCTTACGGTCTTGTAATAAGTGAAGAAGTTGACGAAGTAGTCTGTTCAGGAAGTGAAGGTGAATTTGGTGTGTTACCGGGGCATGTCCCCTTTTTTACTACCCTTAAGATAGGAATGCTTGCTTACAAGATCGGTAATACAGTTAAATATGTTTTTGTCAACTGGGGATATGCTGAGGCTGGTCCTGATAGAGTTTTAGTCCTTGCTGACAGTGCAGAAAAAGCTGAAGATATAGATGTTGAAAGAGCGAAAGCCGCAATGAAGAGGGCAGAAGAGAGGCTCAAAAAGTTAGAAGAGTTTGATTTTGCAAGGGCAACTTCATCTCTTGAAAGGGCTGTTACAAGAATACAGATAGCACAGAGAAAAACAGGATAAATTTTAGTTTAGTTTTTTTATTATTTTGTAAAAAGGCCATGCATTTTTGTATGGCCTTTTTTATAAAACTTTTAATGCCATTTGCCTGTCTTTATAGTTAACCTAAAAATGCATTTAAAATAATGCAGATGTTAATTCCTCCCTTGCCAAGTGGGACGAAGGGGCCTATCGAATTAAAGAAATTTTTGAGCAATGTCTGCATTTTTCGGCTTTAGATAAACTTTTTTTAATTAGAGTTATAGCTTGTGCTAATATGGCATAAAAATTGATAATTTGTAGATTCTTATGGTATAAAAGTTTTAGTTATTTTGGAGATGTGCTCATTTGGATAGAGAAAATATACTTGTTATAGATGATGAGGCTTCTATAAGAAGTCTCTCTGAAGATATCCTGACGAAGTTTCAATATAATGTGAAAACTGCCTCTAATGGAGAGGAAGGCATCTATCTTTTGGAAAAGGAAAAATTTGACCTGATATTAACAGATGTCAAAATGCCAAAGATAGATGGGCTGGATGTTGTAAGTCATGTTCGCTCAAAAAATAACGAGATACCGATTATTATTATCACAGGTTATGGAACCCTTGATATAGCAATAAAGAGTTTGAGATTAGGTGCTCAGGGTTTTTTATTAAAACCATTTACTCCATCAGAACTAATAGGGGCAGTAACCGAAGCACTGGAAAAGATTAAGTTGCTCAATGAAAATATCAGAATGCGGGCTTTAATGCCTCTTTTTGAAGTGAGCAAAGAGATTATAGGAGAGGTTGACCCGAAAAGGCTCCTTAAATCAATCGTTGATATTGCAGTGAAGGAAACACATGCTGATAAGGTATGGCTTGCATTGATAGATGAAGCCAATTCTCGGATGACTATAAAAGAATGGTATGGATTAACTTCACAATTTGTAAGAGATTTTGGACATGAATATTCCGATATTATTACTTCATTAATTGCAAAAGAGAAAAAACCTTATCTTATAAGTCCTGATAAGAAAGTTCCTTTAGAGCTTGAAAAGATCAGGATGCTTGAAGAAATATCATCAGCTATCTTTGTGCCTTTAACTATAAGGAGTAAGATGATAGGGCTTCTATGTATTTGCAGGATCAGCACTCAAGATCCGTTTACTACTTCAGATCTGGAGCTAATTTCTGTTTTGAGCGGGCAGGCTGCTGCTGCTATTGAAAATGCGCGCCTTTACGAGAAACTTGAACAGTCTTATCTTTCTACAATCATAACGCTTTCAGGTGTTGTTGAGGCAAGGGATCAATATACGGATAAGCATATGAAAGATATTTCCGAATACTCCGTTGAGATTGCTAAGAAACTTAAACTTCCAGACGATGAGATTGAAAATATAAGAAAAGCAGCACTTTTACATGATCTTGGTAAGATATCTGTGCCAGATAGAATATTAATGAAACCAGGTAAACTTTCTGAAGAAGAAATGGATGTCATTAAAAAACATCCATCAAACGGTGCAAAGCTTATTGAAAAGGTTGAACCATTAAGATACGCCAGAGAGATCATCAGGCATCATCAGGAATGTTTTGACGGAACAGGGTATCCTGATGGTCTAAAAGGAGAAGATATTCCTCTTGGAGCAAGGATTATAGCTGTTGCAGATGCATTCGGTGCAATGACAACCAGCCGTCCTTATAGAGAAGCACTTTCGATCAATGATGCTGTAAATGAGCTGAAAAAGTATTCAGGCATACAATTCGATCCTCAGATTGTGGAAATATTCCTATCTATTCTTAAAGAAAACAATGTCTTATAAAGTTTTCTTGAAAAGTTTTGTATCCTATGAATATTACGCTCGATAGTATCTGCAATATACAACTCTATCAATCAAAAACAGGATACCGTTTTTCTGTAGATTCACTGCTTCTATATGATTTTGTAAATCTAAGAACTTCAAAAAGTATTGCTGATTTTGGTGCAGGTTCAGGCATTGTTGGAATTTTACTTGCAAGAAAATATCCTGAGGCACATGTTACACTCTTTGAAATACAGGAAAGTCTTGCAAAGCTTGCAGAAGAAAATGTGCGGCTAAATAAACTTGAAAAAAGGGTGAGTGTTGTAAAAACTGATATAAAAATGCTTCCTAAAAGAAGTATATTTGATTTGATTGTATCAAATCCTCCGTTTAGAAGACTCAAAAGCGGACGCATAAATATTGAGGAAGAAAGAGCTATTGCGAGACACGAGATAAATCTGAGTCTCTCAGATCTCATTAAATCAGCAGCGAATACAGTGTTAGCTAAAGGACGGTTTTGCTTAATATACCATCCATGGAGACTTTCTGAACTTTTCGTGACGCTAAGAAAAAATGATTTTGAGCCTAAAAGGTTGCGTTTCATTCATTCGAATCCTTCTACAGAAGCAAAAATGGTTTTGCTGGAATCAGTAAAAGGAGGAAAAATTGGATTAAAAATAGAAAAACCCCTTTACATTTACGAGGAAAGTGGCGAATATACAGAAGAAATAAAAAATATATATAATAAGTCTTAAATCTTAGCATGGAAATACTTGAAAATTATCTATCATATGCTTCAGCAGAAAAAGGATTATCCATGAATTCTGTTGAATCATATGAATTTGATTTAAAGAAATTCCAGAATTTTCTCACTTCAAAAGAAAAGGATTTTATTAGTTTCTCAAGAACTGATATCATTGACTTTATTGAAACATTAAGAGATAAAGGTTATTCACTGTCAAGCATATGCAGATTAATGTCGTCAATAAAAGGTTTATGTAAATATCTTATTATTGAAGACTTAAGAAAGGATGACCCCTCAGAAAGCCTAAAATCACCAAAGCGATGGGAAAGGCTTCCAAAGTCACTCAGCATTGTTGATATAAGAGCTTTTCTTGAATCAAGTTTGTCACAAGCATCTGACGCCATTTCAGTAAGAAACCATGTGATGTTTGAACTTATGTACTCTTCAGGTTTGCGAGTCAGTGAGATCATATCTCTGAAACTTGAAGATGTTAATCTGGAGGCTGGATTTTTACGTGTTATGGGAAAGGGCTCAAAAGAGAGGATTGTGCCGGTAAACTTAAGGGCTGTTGAAGCTATTAAACAATATTTAGTGCATCAGAGATTGAAAATCCTTAAAAAGAAGAAATCGCCTTTTCTTTTTATTACTAATAGAGGCAGACCGATGACAAGACAACGTTTCTGGCAGGCGATTAAGGAGTTAGGCAGAAATCTCGGGATTCAAATTTCTCCTCATGTTATGCGGCACACTTTTGCAACACATTTACTTGAAGGTGGAGCAGATCTAAGGTCATTACAAAAGATGCTTGGCCATTCTGACATATCGACAACACAGATATATACAAAAGTCACTGCTGAGAGGCTCAAGCAGGTTTATTCAAAGCATCACCCAAGGGCATAAAAAAGATTACCTTGTCCATAAAGTCTTATTTAACCAATATCATTCATGAATTTTTAAGATATAGACAGGACATAGTATTTAAACGGATGAATAATGCAGATGTTGTGAGAAAATTTATTTTTCGATACCTATCGAGTTAAAGAAATTATTGAGCAATGTCTGCATTATTCTTTTTTAGCAAGGATGTGTTTATTTTCAACATACGTATTTAAATTCGCAATATACTTTTTCATCAGTTCAGGAACTTCCTGATAATCAGGAGGCAGATAATCGGTTCCTGTGGTGATGACATTTTTCTGTCTGTATCTGCCTGCATTCTCAAAATCTATCTGCTGAAAAAAGAGCTTATGGAGAAACAAAATATCTTCCTCTGATATCGGCCTGCCCATCAGAGTGTAAATATGGTCATAAGCCTTTGCGTGTCCTATTGCCTCATAATGTTCTCTCAGGGATTTCCCACCTATTGTTATGCATAACCTTTGTTTCCGACTCTGTAAGCGTATTGCCCTCGATTGCATTGGATGTGTATGTCAGCCCAATGCGGTAATAGTCTTTCAGTTGTTTTACAACATGTTCTGAAAAAGGACGGTAACCGTCAAGGTCAAATTTGATTGAGTCAATTCTATTGAGGATGTTTTTAATTTCCGTTATCATGCTTTTTGTCTTTTAATTGCAAACATTTACTATGCAAGTAAGAGAGCTATATGCCAATCTATACTTTGTCATTCCGTCTTGTGATGGAGAGATTTGAACAATTATTTTCCTCATCTTTCAATAGAAATCTAAAGAATCATAATCATCATCAGTTAATCCATAGCGTTTTAACATTTCAAAGTTTTTTAATAACGCACCTCGTTCTTGATGATAAGCTTCAGGATGATAAAGAACAACGCAATCTTTATAACTATCAAGTAAAGCTATAATGTCTTCTTTCTTCATTTTGTCTATTTTTAAGTCAGGATAATATTCATTAACTGCTTCTAAAAGATTTTCCAACGCTTCTCCTGCAGTAATCAAAAGTACAGGTTCATCAGGATTTATGCCTACTCTTTTCAATAAAAACGATGCTTCCATCCCCATAACCTCCTTATTTGTATTTCCTACTTGTCTTTGGATATGTCCATTTATTTCATGGAAGTCATAGCAGTCAAAAAAATACTTGTAGAAATTGATAATCATTTATCTCGTGTAGCGATAACCAGTTTATTTTGTAAATGGTACAAGTCTATAGAGAAATTTGCCCTCTGATAACCGTGATTCTCCCTCATTTTCTTCTTGAAAGGTTATAAGTTCTTCTTTTGTAGGAATGTATTTTTCAAAATGATAAGGAATACCATCGATCAAAAGTATAGCTCCATATATATGTTCACCGATTCTTTCATCCTCTGGATGAAAAGGTCCTTCCATATCAACAATTACACTTTCTCGTGTTTCATAATCTTTAATTTCTACAAAGTAAGGTTCCATCACTCCTCCTTCTTTTAAAACTTCCAACTAAATATTATCTCTTGGATTCTGTGCAAGTTTTTTTTCTGTAATTCGTTAATTGCTTTATGTTATAAATCAATTTTTGTGCCTGGTATCTTGAAATATCTACTTCTTTCCAAATTTTTCTTTATATTTATAAATTGTCTTTGGAGTGCTATACAAACTTTCTTTTACCATTAATATTTGCTGTTTTGATTTATCTTTTCTCTTGTAACTCAAAGTTATTACCCCTTTTTCTTCATAGCCTGAACCTCTCCTTTTTCCATGCCAGAAACTTTGCCTTTGTCAGTTTTAATTGTTTATCAATCCCGTTAAAAATTTTGTTGACCTCTGCTTCTGTATATTCATAAGAACTCTTATTCGAACAATTTCCGAGTATTCTTATCTTCTCAAGAATCTCGTTAGTACGTTTAGATGCTATTCTTTTAAACCGTTCATGCCTGCTTTCCTGTTTCATAAATGTTCCAAATATTAAAATTATGTTCAAAATATATAATTATTATTTATAAATGTCAATAAAATAATTGCTATATTTATATAAAATAACTAAAAAACATTCAATCTATTATACTACATATAAAATTGTATAAATTTATTAAGGAGTTAAGGCAGTTGTGGGCTTGAAGGGCAGAATGATTTTTATGTAAGTTTGTGTTATTCATTCAAAAACTATTCTGTTCATGCAAGAGACAATTATTCCTTAGATGAACTACCGATTACTTTATTTATCTCCCTGTCCATCTACTTTTCAATGAAAATGATCTTTATCTTCTTCTTTGGAGTCCATCCATGCTTATGCGGCTTGCATAAAGCACATCCTTTTGATTTTTTGTCTTTATATACTTTTCCCATATTATCTTTCAAATTTCGCCATACATCTTGAAATCTATAAACTCTTTTATCCTTAAAAAATTTTTTACATTAGATGTGACTACAACTGCTCCGATTCGCCTTGCTGAAAGGGCAATCAAAACATCATTAGTTATTTTTAATAAAAATTTTTCTTCAAAGACATATTTCTGGCCGAGCTTGGTAATAACCTTTCCTGTTTTTTGCCAGTCAGATGCCTCTGGAACAACTATGCGACCAATATCTTCAAAAGTTTCATACATCCTGTCTAAACATTTAATAGACTTGTTATCAAAGGCGCCTGCATAAAGCTCCTCAACAACTACTGCACTCATATAAAACAATGGTTTATATTCAAGATTAAGTACAGGATGTGCAATTCCTGAATTAATAAAGGGAATGTATATCGAGGTATCAATGATAACTTTAGTGAGGTAATCTACCATAAACGTCTTTTATACAGCCCTTGCCCTTGATTTACATAAGCATTTTCTCTATTTTGCTGTTTGATATCACAAGATCTAATGCCTTGTCTACAGCTTCTGTGTCTGTTTTTGCCCTTGTAATTTCTCTGACAGATTTAATTTTTTTGAATCAAGAATAAACTGTTTCCTCATTTTCAATGCATTACTCATTCTGATCACCTCCTTTCATGTGTATTTTATGGAATTATATACACATTGTTAATTGGTTGTAGTCATATCATATCCATAATGTTACCCTAACCTTGTTTCAAGAATCTCAAGCTAACATCATCAAGAGATACTTAATCCGAAAAATGCATTATTCAATTGCATTATTCGGGTTAATAGTTTATGTTACTTCATCAATCAACCCATTCAGAACCTCAACCAACCTTATGTATCCATCTTTACCTGCTTATAACATGCCCGCAGATTTAAGTCTCTTAGATACATTATCGCCTTCTTGCCGAAGATATAAGAAAACTCAATGTTAATACCATTTTTGAAAGGATCGCATGCACTTTTCAAGCATTCCCCCCATCCTTGACCAGTTCAGATTAAGTGGATGATTATATGATTAGTTGAAACGATTAGAAAAACCATGTAAACTGTTTAAATTATAAGAAATAATAAGGTTGAATAAATTATGCATGGAGGAAATTAATGGTTGAAAAATTAAAATTCGATCAGCTTTATAAATTCTGTGATCCTGAAATCTTTAAATTTAAAACAACAGATGAACTTCCTGACATGAAATATACAATAGGGCAGGAAAGGGCGCTTCATGCTATTGATTTTGGGCTTAGTCTGGATAGTAGTGGATTTAATATTTTCATTCTGGGTGAACATGGCACAGGCAAAATGACTACTGTAAAGTCATTTCTTGCACAAAAAGCCCTGAGTGAGCCTGTGCCTCATGACTGGTGTTATTTATACAATTTTAAAGACCCTGATTCACCTGTAGCTATCTCTATGAAGCCAGGTGATGCCATTATATTTCAAAAAAGTATGGATGAAATGATAAAGATTTTAAGAACAGAAATACCAAAGGTTTTTGAATCAACAGAATATGAGAAACAGAAAAATAAGATTATAGAGGCATCGCAACAAAAACAACGTGAGGTATTCAGCAGCCTTGAGCAGGAAGCTCAAGAAAAGGGATTTTCCCTCAGAAAGACAGTAAGTGGATTGATAATTGTTCCTGTCAGGAAGACAGGAGAACCTCTTACTGAAGAGGAATATGAATTACTTGATGAAAAAACAAGAAAAAGGTTGGACGAAACAGGAAAGACATTGCAGGAAAAGCTCAATGATGTTGTGCGTGTCATAAGAGAAACCGAAAAGTTGGTGAAAGAAGCTGTTGCAAAACTTGAAAAAGAGGCAGCTCTTTCTGCTGTTGGGCATCTGATAGATGAAATCAAAAATGAGTTTAAAGAATATGAAAGGATTACTTCATATCTTGAGGATGTTAAAGAAGATATTCTGGAACACCTTGATGACTTTAAATTTCAAGAAGAACAGACTCCGCAGTTACCATTCATGAAACTACCTAAGGCAGAGCCAACTTTTACACGATATACCGTAAATGTTCTTGTAAACAATAAGGATTGCAAAGGGGCACCTTGCATATTTGAGAGCAATCCAACATATTACAATCTTTTTGGAAGAATAGAACATAAGATACAGTACGGTATTGCGTTAACAGATTTTTCAATGATCAAAGCAGGTTCACTCCATAAAGCAAACGGTGGCTACATCGTTATAGATGCTCTTGACCTTTTAAGGAATATATTTGCATATGATGCATTAAAACGTGCTATCAGAAACAAAGAACTGAAAATAGAAGATGTGTGGGAACAATATAGGTTAATATCTACAACAACACTAAAGCCTGAATCTATTCCACTTGATATAAAGGTTATACTTGTCGGAAATCCTTATCTATATTATCTCCTTTACAACCTTGATGAAGAATACAGGGAACTTTTCAAAGTAAAGGCAGATTTTGATAGCAGAATGAACAGGACTGATGAGAATATTCAGAAATATGCTTCTTTTATTGCTACGATCTGTAGAGAAGAAAAGCTTCTTCCATTTGATTCAACAGGGGTTGCAAAAATAGTTGAAACAGGCTCCAGGCTTGCCGAGAATCAGAACAAATTATCTACCCGTTTTAGTGATATAACTGATATCCTGCGAGAGGCAAGTTATTGGGCATCGAAATCGGGTAGCACAGTTGTGACCGAAAAACATGTTCAGCAGGCGATTAATGAAAGGATATTCAGGAATAGTAAGATTGAGGATCGTTTGAGGGAAATGATTCTGGACGGGACCATTATTGTTGAAACAGAGGGAGAAAAGATAGGGCAGATTAATGGGCTTGCAGTGCTTGATTTTGGTGATTACAGTTTTGGTAAACCATCCCGGATAACAGCGAGGTGCTATGCAGGAAAGGCAGGTGTAGTGAACATTGAGAGGGAGACTAAGATGAGTGGCAAGATCCATGAAAAAGCAATCCTTATCATCTCAAACTATCTCGGTAGTAGATATGCAATAAAAAAACCAATCAGTCTCTCAGCATCAATTACCTTTGAACAATTATATGAGATGGTTGAGGGTGATAGCGCATCCTGTGCTGAACTTTATGCTCTGTTGAGCAGTATAGCTGGAGTCCCGCTGAAGCAGAATATTGCTGTTACCGGTTCTATGGATCAAAACGGAGAGGTTCAACCTGTTGGTGGCATAAATGAAAAGATAGAGGGGTTTTTTGCTCTCTGCAGATTAAAAGGACTTGACGACAGTCACGGTGTGATTATACCGAAAAGAAATGTAAAAAATCTGATGCTGAAAAACGATGTGGTTGAAGCAGTCAGAAGTGGTAAATTTTCCATTTATCCCATAGAGAAAGTTGATGAAGGACTTGAGATAATGACTGGCTTGAAGTGCGGAGAACTTAGAGAAGACGGCACATATCCGGAAGGAACGGTTAACTATCTTATTGTAAAACGTCTTACAGAAATATCAGAGTCGATGGAAAAGAAAAAGGAAAAAGAAGATGAATCAACAAAGGAGAATAGGGATAAAATTTAACTGATCCCGGGGGTTTTAATATGTGATATATTGAAAGACATTTATAATGAGAAAATTACTTCAGTTAATTGAGGCTTTTTTTATAATAGGTTTTTCTTCCCCACTTGCAATCCTACCACATGGATTATCTCTAAAAATTGGAGAAATACTTGGCCTCTTACTTTATTATCTTTGGGGTAGTAGAAGAAAGATTGCTATAAACAACTTGAAAACCACATTATCATTGAATGCAATAGCAATTTCAAAACCGGCAGAAAAAATTATTCAGGAGCATTTTAGAAATCTCGGTAGATCATTTTCAGAAGTAATAAAAATTTATTATGGTCTTGGTAAAAAAATTGTAAATTCTGTTGAGATTGAAGGCATCGAAAATTTTTTATCAGCACAATCAAAAGGCAGAGGTGTATTATTTGTCACAGGGCACTGCGGTAACTGGGAGCTTATGGCAATTGTTATGTCTGCAAAGTTTCAGGGAATTGCTGTTGTTGCACGGTCATTAAATAACATTTATCTAAATAAGTTTGTGGAAAAGATTAGGGAGTATTACGGAAATACTGTAATTTATAAAAAGGGTGCCCTCAAAAAGATTTTAAAGATTTTAAATAATAATGATTGCGTGGGAATATTAATGGATCAGGCTGTGCTATCAGATGAAGGCTATGTTATAGATTTTCTCGGAAGGGGTGCCTGGACTACAAAAATGCCAGCTCTTATTGCAAGGAAAACGGGATCTGCTGTTTTGCCTGCATTTATACATAGAACAGATAAAAATCATAAGATAGTAATTCATAAGGAAGTAGTTTTATCCACTAACAATGACCGCGAGCAAGCTTTAAAAGAAGATACAAAAAGATTTTCTGAATATATTGAAGAATATATAAAAAAGCATCCATCTGAATGGCTATGGATCCACCGCAGATGGAAAAGGGTTAAACAGGTTTAAATCTTCACAAGCTCCTTTCCTGCCTCATATGCTTCTTTTAAAGCAGAGGGATGTTTTAAAATTGCACCTTTTGCATCGACTTCTATATAACCTAATGTCTTGTGTTCAGGGACACTGATGGTTCTGAAAAAGGCTCTTACGGTCTTTTCTGCACATTCCAGCCCGGATGTGCCTATTTTGCCTTTCATGCCACCGACAAGCAGAAGGAGTCCCCTTCTCCCGTTCACACCCTCTGGAATATGTCTCTTAAGGAGATATTTTTCGCACCAGAAGGCCTGACATCTATCTATCATAATTTTTGTCTGTGCACTGACATTTATAAAAAAAATTGGTGAAGCGAGTATTATACGGTCAGCCTCTCTGATTGCTTTATATATTTGAGTCATATCATCATCATAAACACATATTCCTGTCTCTTCACATCCCCCACAGTTTTGACATGGCATTATATTCATGCTATTAAGTCGAAAGGTGTGTGCATGGAATCCCGATTCCTCGATTCCTTTAATTGTTTCTCGTAACAGCAGCTCTGTATTTCCTTCTTCCCTTGGGCTACCGAGAAATGCGATGATCTTCATCTCAATCGTGGTCCTCACTATTTTCTTTGAATTTTATCCAATCCCTCATTCTCTGTATGTTTTCATCAAAATACCACCAGCCATTTTTGAAACTTGTATAATCAGGAGCACCAGTCATAGCGGAAGCATAGCGTATGGAATTTGCATAAAATAGCCACTGTCTCATCCACATCTTTTCTATGGTTTCATCAAAGGGATTTTTGTTGTCCTCGATTTTCTTTCCCCATACGGTTATTATTAAATTTGTAGCAGTTTTTATCATATCATCTGTTTCTTTAATAGTTTTGTCAAGTTTTGCAAAATGGCCGTTAATCCAATCAGAACTGTGACAGCTATTGCAGATATTACTCATAATCTTAAATCTTTTTTTCTGCTCATTTTTATCAATCAGAAAGTCTGAGGATTGTTCGCCACCAAAGGTTACTGGTAGAGGAAGACCATCTTTATTTTTAATTATAGTGGTATCGCCTGATTTGGGTTGTGCATGTGTATAAATGAGCCCAAATATTCTGACCCATAGACGTGATCCGAAGTCATGTGTTCTTTCAGCAATTACATTTCCTGAAGGAGAAATAATAAGACCATTGTGACATGTTGCACACGTTGGAGCTTTGAAGTCTTCTCCGATAACCCAAGGCACTGAATCGAAATTCCATTCACTAAATTTCGAGGAATAGATATTTCCGTGCTTACTTTCACGATATACATTCCATGCAGGCACATCAGGATCGAGATGACACTGACCACAGGTATAAGGCTTTCTTGCAATTTCGATCAAATAGCTATGTCTGGGATGACATGCGGTACAGGAACCAAGGCTTCCGTCAGGATTTATCCTTCCAACCCCCTGATTTGGCCAGTTGGTTAAATCTGGGAATGATATATCTCCGAGCTTAGTCGAGATATTCTTTAAGCCTTTTACTTCTACTTTTGTTCCATGACAACCAAGACATGTCTCGTGAAGTGTGGATTCCGAAGGTTTTGCTGAAACAAATGAATTGTTTTCTAAACTTTTGAATCCTGTTATTGTATCGACCATAGTTGCATAGACTGGATTATTCATCAAGATGCCATATGCATGAGCTTTTTTACTTCCTGAATATTGGCTGACTTCAACAGGATGGCATGTGCTACAATCAGATGGAGACACTATAACATTGACCTTATATCCAAAATGGTCAAAATTGTCTTTGTGGCTTTTTACGTTCAAGCTGTGGCATTCATAGCATCCTACGGCATAGCTGTAAAGGTTTTCTGTTAATTTTTCAGCAGATATCCTTTTTTCAAATTTAGATTTCTTAAAGGCTTCTTCTGGGGTTGTTTTCGAATGTCTGCTCGTTTCCCAGTCTTTTACAATACCGGGTGTATATAAAGTATGACAACCAATGCATGCCTTTGTTTTAGGACTTATTTTAGGGTTATCAGGAAGTTCGATGCTTTCAGCATAAATATTATTTAAACTCAAGTATAAAAGAAGAAAAGTTGTGAAAAATAAGAGATACAATTTTTTTGTGTCCATACTTATTCCCCTTCAAAAATAGCCAAATTCCTACTCAATTTTTTTAAACATTTTTTTCGGTGCTCCACAGATAGGGCACTTATCAGGTGGTTCTCCTTCTACTGTATTTCCACAGACCTGACAGACAAAATAATCAACTTCAGGATTCTTACCGATATTCTCAAGTGCTTTTTTGTAAAGCTCTGCATGAATCTTTTCGACCTCATTGGCAAATTTAAAAGACCTTTCGGCACCTTTGTCTTCGTCAGCCTTTGCATCTTCTATCATAGCAGGATACATATTCTCAAATTCAAAGATTTCACCATTCATTGCAGACTCAAGATTTTCTTTAGTGCTCCTTATCTCGCCAAGTTCCCTTAAGTGATTGAAGGCATGGACTGTTTCTGCTTCGGCTGCTGCCCTGAAGAGTTTTGCAATCTGTTTATAGCCATCTTCTTCAGCCTTTTTTGCAAAGGCAAGATATTTTCTATTTGCCTGTGATTCACCGGCAAATGCATATTGAAGATTTTTTTCTGTCTTTGACATTTAATACCTCCTTTAATTATTTTTTAATAAATTCTCAAGCTCATCTATTTTGAGCTCTTTTCCGATAAGCTTCGGAGTAAGACCAGTCTGGTGAATTATTTCTTTTAAAAATGTCTCATATGGCATGCTTGCCTCCCAGCATCTGTAAAAATGATCTTTAAGTATGCCAGCGAGTCCTTCTGAAGGTATTCTGAATCCTTTTCTGGTAGCTTCTTTTTCACCTGTACTTTCCGGTATACCAATGACTACTATTTTATCATCAACAATAATGAAACGTATATTATTTGCTATAGCACAGATACTATATCGTACTTCTGCGCCTGCCTTTGAGTATAAATATCCTATGTGTAATCGGTCATAAAACTTTGGCATAAGATATTTTATTTTTACACCTTTTGTAGACAGGCTTTCTATATTATGCAAAATATCTTTTACTCTTTTTTTATCCTCATCTGCTGGTGACCTTCCTGTGATAATACCAATTAATTCTTCTTTTGCATCTGTCATTGAATCGACAACAGAAAGAAAATATTCCTGCCTTGTAAGGATTTTCGTTACCTTTCCTACCTCCAATAAAAGTTTTTTCCTGCCTCTTCCTTCTTTAAGGCTATAAAGGAGTAATATTATGGTAGCTATAAGTAGAACGGATTCAAGGATAAGGAGAATAATTTCAATATTCATAATTTAAAACTTTGTGTGATAAGCCTTTACTTTTTTTGCAAAATCCTTCCCGAATTCATAACAACGATCGTTATCATCAGGTGATGGTTTATAAATAACTTGAATGCCAGGCTCAACAACCTCAAGCCCCATTTTTTTCAAGTCTTCATAAATATCTCTTACAGCTCCACCTGCCCAACCATAACTTCCAAAGGCTCCAGCGATACGATTTTTTGGCCTGAGTCCTTTGAGATAAGTCAAAAACTCTCCGATTGTTGGGAAAAAGGTGTTGTTTAAAGTTGGAGAACCAATAAGACATCCTCTTGCCTTCCAAAATTCCTTAATAGCAATGCTTAAGGGGGTTGCTCTTAGTTTTATTACCTTTACATCGACGCCCTCATCTTTTATGCCTTGAGTGATGGGGAGGGTCATATACTCGGTACTCTGCCACATTGTATCGTATACTATCAAAACTCTGAGGTCTGATTTTCCATCTGCCATATCGAGATACATATTTACAATCTTCAATGGATCCTTTCTCCATATAATCCCGTGATCCGGAGCAATAATATCGATCTGAAGTCCGAGTTTCTGAATCTCTTCAATTTTATTTTTAATAAGCATGCCAAAAGGCATCAATATATTTGCATAATAGTCTTTTACAGCATCCTCAAGTTCAGATACTGAAAAACAATCAATAAACTCATCATCAAATCTTGCTGAAGAAGCCAGATGCTGTCCGAATGCATCCTGACTGATTAGAATCTTATCTTCCTTAATATAAGTCATCATTGAATCAGGCCAATGAAGCATGGGCGTCTCAATAAAAAGCAGATTTCTTTTACCGATGTTAAGTGTATCCCCTGTTTTTACAATCCTGACATCCCATTTTGATGTATCGAAAAATCTGATTAACCCTTTTTTGCCTCTCTCTGTTATATAAATTGAAGCCTCTGGTGCCAAAGACATTATTTTATCAAGACTTGTAATATGGTCATTTTCGATATGATTTATTATGATGTTTTTTATCTTTGACGGTTCTACGAGGCTTGTAATATTGTCTATTGTAACATCTGCAAAAGGATACTTTACAGTGTCAAGCAGTGTAATTTGTTCATCGAGTATAAGATAATTGTTGTAAGTTGATCCATTCGGTGTAAGATATCCGTGAAAGTCTCGAATTGCCCAATCAATGGCTCCAACCCAATAAATATCTGATTTGATCTCTATTGCTTTCATTCCAAACACCCCTTTTTTTTATTAATTTTACCTAATTATTACTTCTTTTTACAGCGAATGTCCCCTCCTTCAAAAGAACGAGAATAATAATAAATATGAGCAGGACAACCACCTCTGCATGAAATGAAGTATTTACAATTTGTATTTATGCAACCGTTTTTTTCATGATTTCTGAAATAGTTAATGATAGGGTTTTCTAAAATTTTATCGTATTTATCAATAAATATATTGCCGAGACAGAATTCCTGAAATCCAGCAAAGAGATTACAGGGAAAAACTGAACCATCCGGAAGTATTGCAAGCTTGTCATTTCCTGCTTTGCATCTCATATTAGAATTGCTTAATTCTGATAAAAAGCCTGATGCAACAACAGCCCCTATCTCTAAACGCCCTCTTGTGAATTTTTTAAGATTATGATAAAAATCCCAGAAATGAGGGAAAGGAATGCAGTGTGAATTATTATCCATCCCAATAGTATCTTCAAACATAATGTAATATCTCCGAACGCCGATTTCTATAAGATAATCAACAAGAGAAAAAATTTCATTTATATTTTCAGGTGTCAGTATGCTTTTTACATGAGGAATTTTCCCTGCTTCTATCAAGAGTTTGATCCCGTATATAGTTCTTGTAAAATTGTCTGAACCTGTTAATGCATTGTGAGTTTTTGAAAGACCGTGAACAGAAAAGCCTATATTCAATAAATCCGTCTCAAAATTTCTAAATTGTTCTATAAACTCGGTAGAGCTTCCATTTGTGCTGATGTTAACCCTGATGCCATTTCCTATTATAGGCTCAATAAACCTTATCAGCCATGGAATAAGTAAAGGCTCTCCACCTAATAAATCAATTTCTGAGATACCGTTTGCTGAGAATAATCCACTGAGATAAAATGCTTTTTGAATATCCATATCTTTAAAATCTTTTCTGTTAGGAATTATCTGATTGAAGCAAAAGCTGCAATTCTGATTGCATCTTAAAGTCAGATAAAGCTGAATGTATGATGGTTTTCGCATGTTTTATTTATTATAACGGATTTAATAGATATGAATTTGGTATTAAAGTTGACATTATTGCATACCATGTTAATATTAAAAAAGGATATTATTAAATATTAGACAATGAAGGAGAAACATATGGATATTATTCAAGCAATAAAAGAAAGGCGTTCAATAAATTTTTTTAATGATAAAGAGGTATTATCCGATGATGTTATAAGAGAACTCTTAGAAATCGCAAATTTCTCGCCATCTTCTTTCAACCTTCAACCATGGAAGGTGATTATTGTGAAAAATCCAGAAAGAAAAAAAGTGTTGAGAAAATGTGCGTTTAATCAGCCGAAGGTTGAAGAGGCCTCAGTGGTTTTGATACTGATTGCAGACCCTCAGGGGGTAGAGGAAAATTTAGGTCGGGTGCTTGATAGCTGGCAGGAACTTGGATATATGAAAGCCGAGATGCGTGAGACATACGAAAATATGACAAAGACGCTATATGGTGATCCGGACAGTTTGAAGAGAAAGATTTTTGCTGTGAAAAATACTGCACTATTTGCTATGAATCTCATGCTTGCAGCAAAAGGTCTTAAACTCGAAACACATCCAATGGATGGTTTTGATGAAGAGTGTATTAAAAAGGAGTTTAATATTCCAGAAGATAAGATTATACCTATGATTATAGCTGTTGGAATTTTAAACAAAGGAGTCAGTCTTCTACCGAGGTCTTTCAGGAGAAAGTTTGAAGAATTTGCTAAATTCGAATAAAGCTTCCACAAAGGTGAATAATAAGTTGATTACAACTGATAAAAAAGATTAAACTTTAGATGAATATCTCCGCTATGAGGTAAGATTATGCATATAGATAGGCGGGACGCCTGTCCTAATACAGGAAGGGGTAGTGGGTAATATATTAAATTCTCCCATAAGGTGGGGGTATAAGCTTTTTACTTATATATTATTTTATGACAATTTGAATCTGAAGTAGAGGAGGAGAAGATGAATGCGATCGAGATATCCATTAAGATGGAAAAGGATGCTATAGATTTTTATACTCAGGCAGCTGAGAAAACAAGTCATCCTGTTGGGAAAAAGATGTTGTTGAGCATAATTGAAGATGAGAAAAGACACTTGCAGATGCTTTCACAGATTTTTAGAGAAATAGATATCACTATCCAGGATGTGAATCCTATGAGGAATATCAAAACAATTTTTGAGACTATGAAAGATTCGATGATTAAAAGGATCGAGGCAACTTCAGATGAGCTTGAGGCATTTAAGATCGCTATGCAGATGGAAAAGGAAGGAGTCGAATTCTACAAGAATGCAGGTGCTGAGGTAACTACAGAGAAAGAAAGAGCGCTTTTTGAAAGGCTTGTAAAGGAAGAACAGCAACATTATGAAATTTTTGCAAATACATATTTTTTTCTCTCGGATACTGGAAGCTGGTTTATGTGGGAAGAGCATAGTATTGTTGATGGTGGCACTCCTTGGGCGTAAAAAATACATTTATTTTGGAGCATAACATATAGAAAATTTTTGAGATTTTATACTATAATGTTTTGATTTTTTCCTTCTTAAATTTTAAAATAAGAGGGTTTTTTAGTTTAAATTTTATAAGTAAGGAGGTATGTTTATATGCCAAAGCCTGTAATCAATGAAGACCTATGCGAGGGATGTGCAACTTGTGAGGAAATTTGCCCCCAAGTTTTCAAAGTAGGAGATGATGGAAAGGCTCATGTAATCGGTCCTGATAAATGTGATACTTGCAATTGTCAGGAAGCTGCTGATACATGTCCTGTTCAGGCAATAACCTTAGAGTAATTAAGGATACTAATAGAGGCTGACTTTCAAGTCCAGCCTCTATTAATTTTACCACTTAGCAGGAACTTTTACATTTACAATTGGTACAAACACCTTTTTGTACTTTTTTTATTGTCATAAAGTACACCTCCTTTCAAAGAGGAAACAGGACTTCATGTCCTGTATTTATTAATTTTACCATAATAAAAACATTTGTAAAGGTCTTTCCCATATAGGTCTCCAAGAAGGAGTGCTCTATATCTGCATCCTCCTCTACATAATTCAATATGTTCACAATCACATTTAAGTTCATTAAGTCTGATAGGTTTTATTTTCTGCCAGCATTGTCTTAATCCTTCTTCAATAGTTCCAACAGAATATTCAGAAAAAAATGTGCATTTTGAAACTCTACCATCAGATGTTATACCCATCAAATGTAAGCCACAGGCAAATCCTGTTGACCCTTTATGGAGTCCTTCTCCATAACCATATCTGAAATATTTTCCAGCTATTTCAGGAGGGACTAATAAATCAGGATTTTCTTTAAGTCTACCGGTAACACAGGGGATGTCAACAGTCCAGTCCTTTATCCCCATGCTTTTAAAGAGTTTCTCCATTTTCTGAAAATCTTTGAGATTTCCGGAATGAACCATAGTTGATACAGAGACTTCAAATCCGCAATCAATTGCATTTTTCAAAGCCTTAAGGGTATTTTTGTAAGTGCCTTTTCCTCTCAATAAATCATGGGATGTTTCAAGGCCATCTATACTAATCTGGATTTCGTCCACATGAAGTTTTTTTAAAATCTGTTTATTAAATAATAAACCATTTGTGAATAATACTTTTCGCATGAAAAAATCAGGAAGCATCTCATTTATTTCTTCGAATGAACTGTGAATTAGGGGTTCACCTCCGGATATCATTACCCTCAAACCTTGCATTTCCTCGAATTCTTTAAGGATGGTTCTTATCTGTGTGATGGAAAGTTCTGAATATTTTCCTTCTGTAATAAAACAATGCCTACACCTAAGGTTGCATCTGTTGGTTATCTGCAATTCAAGATACCGAAGTGAAGGAATTAGAGATTTTATCACAGGTGGATAATTCATTTTTATTTTGTCTCTTGTTAAAATTCCCTCATTAAGACAATACATTACAAAATCAGTATATTCTGAGTCGCAGCCAGTTTCAGAGGCACATTGTATTAAAAAAGTGAAGGAATCATCATCAAGCTCATAGAGGTCATCTTTTTTTATGTTATACACAGAAGGTATTTCAAGCCATTTAAGAGGAGCCTCTTTAGCGAGAAAAAATTTCATAAGTTATATATATTTTATATCATAATGAATATTGTTTCTCATATACTCCATACCTTTTTATGATATACTTAACTGAATATTTTAGTATCTAATGAAAGAAACTACTGGAGCAAAGGATAGTGATTAACACTAAGGGGAAGATTCTCTGTGTAGATGATGACCCAGACCTGTTAAATATTAATTCAAGTATTTTACAATTAGCGGGTTATAAAGTGGTTTCAGCTATTACAGGTGCTGAATGCCTTGCCAGGCTGAAAGAAGAAAGGCCTGATTTAGTATTACTCGATGTAAACCTTCCAGATATTAGCGGAATCACCATATGCAGAGAGATTAAGAGCAATCCAGAATTTTTTGGAACATATGTAATACTTATTTCAGGAGTGAGAACTTCTTCTGAAAATCAGATAGAAGGGTTTGAGACAGGAGCTGACGGATATATTGTTCGCCCAATTTCTGGTCAGGAGCTTATTGCACGTGTTCATTCGATGATGAGGATTAAAGAAGCAGAAATAGCACTCAGGAAGAGCAAAGAGCGTTACCAAATGCTAATTGAGATGATGAATGAAGGATTAATAGTAGTGGATGAAAACAGATTTATTACTTATGCGAATAATAAACTATGTGAAATGATCGGCTTATCTCGGTCTGAAGTAGAAGGGAGGCTTGTAAGTGATTTTCTCGATGATTTTAACAAAAAGATATTCAATGAGCAGTTTGTGAAACAAGAAGAAAATATAAATAGCCCTTATGAACTTACATGGCAACATAAAGATGGAAATACCATATGCGCTATTGTCTCCCCACGGGCTATTTTTGATAAAAGTGATAATTTTAAAGGTAGTTTTGCAATCGTAACAGATATTACTGAAAGAAAACAGATGGAACATATCTTAAAGGAGAAAATTGAGAGGCTTGATCTTGCACAGAAGGCTGCGAAAGTCGGGATTTTCGAATGGCACATTCCTACTGGTCGTATATCATTTTCAAAAGAACTTGAACATCTTTATTCCATGAGATCACGTGGTTTTCAAGGAGACTATAAAAGCCTGCTTGAGACAATTCATCCTGATGACCGACCTTCTGTTGAAAATACATGGAGAACTATGAGAGAAAAAAGAGAAGATTGTGACATTGAATTCAGAATAATAACGTCAGATCGAACAATACGTTGGGTCAGTTCAAGATGTAATATTTTCTGTAATCAAAACGGAGAGCCTGATCGCATACTCGGTATAAATATTGACATTACTGAACTGAAGAAAGCCTCAGAAGAGATAGAAAAATTAAATAAGGAACTTGAACAGAGGGTTATCGATAGAACATCACAACTCAGAACGTTGATTGAAGAACTCGAAGTTGAAATACTTGAACATAAACAAACAGAAAAAGCCCTAAAAGAGAGTGAAGAAAAGTTACATATGATCACATTTGCTTCAAAGGATGCGATTATTCTAATAGATGATGAACAGAAAATATTATTCTGGAATCCCGCAGCAGAAAATATGTTTGGCTACTCTACGCATGAGGCTGTTGGTAAAGATTTTCAGCAGTTGCTCTCATTACAGGAATATCCTGAAGTTACAAAGAGCCGACTTGAACCATTCAGGAAATATTGGGAATGGGCATCTATTGAAGAGGCTGTGGAGTTTCTTGCTGTAAAAAAAGATGGTACAAAATTTCCTGTAGAAGTTTCACAATCTCTTGCCAGAGTGAGAGGAAAGGATGTTACTCTAAAAATCATACGTGACATAACATATCATAAACTTGATGAGGCAACAATCCAGCAATATGCCAGGCGATTGCAAGCGCTGACAGAACATTGGTTAGAAATGCAAAAAGAGAGGGAATCCCTATCTGCTGAAATCGATGAAAAAATTGGTAGTTATCTGAATGTTCTTAAGGTATCTTTAGAAGAAATGAAATCGCAGGCTCACATAAATATTACTGAAAATCTGAACAAAGCTTTATCAATTATTGAAAATCTCCTTGGTAATATTAAGGATATATCACTAAAGCTATACCAGCCAATGCTTGATAAAATTGGTTTGATTTCTGCTTTTAAATGGTATCTAAACCAGTATTCAAGAATGACAAATGTGAATGTTAATTTTAAACATGAGGGATTAGATATTCCTTTTCCTGCAGAGGCAGAAAATATTGCATATCATTTTATACAGGATGCGCTGCTAAATCTTGCTAAATATACTACTGTAAATGAGGTAAAAATATCAGTATCTGCTGAGCGGAACAGCCTTGTTTTAAAAATTGAAGATAATGGAAAAATTAACGAGCAGTTTAAACAGGTTTGAAGAAACATGAAAGCAATTGATTTAGACAAGACAATATGTCTTCGTTACTGTCATTATTATAAACCTAACAAGAATGAAGAACTTGAATGTTTTGGCTTTACAATTATAGAGAGATTAATAAATAAAGGAATAGAGATTTATTTTAAAGATTTCCAGCACAAGGCAGACAGTATAATAGATGAAGAATTAATTCAGACTATCTGTGCAATTTGTCCCTTCTCTCAAGAAGACTGTGACTTTTTTGTGAAAAAGACAGATGCAAAACCTTGCGGAGGTCTTAGTCTTCTGGGTTACCTTATTGATAGTCATAGTATTTCTATTAAAGATATTAAAGATGTAATTTAGAAATATATATAGTTTTAACGAATAAATTGAATGGAGGATATACGATGGTGAAATTTTCAATAAGAGAGGTTGTTGAACAGGCTATTCAGACAGAAAAGTTAGGTTATGAGTTTTATACACTCATGGCAGAAAAATTCAAGGATAATAGCGAATTGAAAAAACTCTTCGAGTTACTTGCAGCACATGAGACAAAACATGGTAGGAGTTTTTCCGATTTGCTAAATAAGATAAACGACGAAGAGCCTGAAGGATGGGATGAGATCAAACTTTATCTAAGAGCTATCATTGATTCTGAATTCTTTCTTGGAAAAGATAAATGTCTGCCTTCACTTGAACATGTAAAATCTGCACGAGAGGCTATTGATTTTGCTCTCTGTTTTGAACGCGAGACGTTACTTTATTATTATGCGTTGAAAGAAACAACTGGGGAAAAAGAGATTCTGGATAAAATTATCAATGAAGAGAAAAGCCATATTGTTTGGTTGAATAATTTAAGAAAAAGCTTTGTTTAAGTCGAATACATAAAAGTGGACTATTCAATCAAGATAGGCGGTGAGGCAGGACAGGGTATCCAGACCATTGGAGATACACTCGCAAAGGTATTTTCACGTTCGGGATACAATGTCTTAACCAGCCAGGATTATGAATCAAGAATACGGGGAGGTCACAATTTCTACCAGATAAGGATTTCAAACACCCCGGTCACTGCTATCAGCGAAAATGTTCATATACTCATTGCTCTCGATAGAGCAAGTATAGAACAGCATGCTTTTGAAGTCGTAGATAATGGCCAGATCATTAATGATTCATCTGCTATAGGAGAAGTAAAAAGAGAAGGAAAGGGATTTTATCTTGATGTCCCATTCACAAAGCTTGCTATTGAGCACGGTAGCAGCAAGATTATGGCAAATACTGTTGCAACCGGCGCTGTCCTTGGAATGCTTAAGATGGAACTCGATATCCTTAATGCGATCATAAAAGATACTTTCAAAAAGAAAGGTGAGGGGGTCATTAATGCAAATATTAAATCAGCACAAGCAGGATATGACTATGCAGTGAAAAACTGTCTCCATTGTTCTCTTATACCAGCACCTTTATCAGGGAAGAAGATGCTTATAAATGGTATTGAAGCTATAGGACTCGGTGCGATTGCATCTGGATGCAAATTTTATTCTGCATATCCTATGACACCTTCTACAGGAATAATGAATTATCTTGCAGGAAAAGAGAAAGAGTATGGGATTATTGTTGAACAGGCTGAGGATGAGATCGCAGCTATCAATATGGCCATAGGTGCATCATTCGCAGGCGTAAGAGCAATGACCGGAACTGCTGGTGGAGGATTTGCTCTCATGGTAGAAGGGCTATCTCTGGCTGGGATGACTGAGACCCCTGTTGTTATTGCACTCGGGCAAAGACCAGCTCCAGCTACAGGTCTTCCAACGAGAACAGAGCAGTCTGATTTACTTTTCACAATCCACGCTGCACATGGGGAATTTCCCCGTGTTATTTTTGCCCCTGGAACACCTGAACAGGCATTTTATCTTACTAATAAAGCATTCGATATGGCTGAGAAATATCAGATTCCTGCCTTTATATTGTTTGACCAATATCTGGCTGATTCTGGATGGACTTTCGATGCTTTTGATATGAGCAGAATTTTTTATAAAGACTATAGACTCAGAGAAGAAGAATTGAAAAATTTTAACAACTACAAAAGGCATGCCTTTACAGAAACAGGGGTGTCGCCTCTCGGAGTTCCTGGAGTTTCTAAATCATTAATAGTCACAGACAGCGATGAGCATGATGAGGATGGTCATATTATAGAAGATGCAGAGAAGCGAATAAAGATGGTGCAGAAAAGGCTTTTCAATAAACTGCCTCATATAAGAAAAGATATTAGTCCTCCTGTGCTTTATGGTGACAGTAAGCCCCGCCTGATTATTGCAGGATGGGGCTCTACATTTGGAGTCATGAAAGAGGTGGTCGATATTCTTTCGAAAAATAAAGAGATAGCGATGCTTCATTTTAGTGAAATTTATCCTTTCCCTGCAACAGTATTTGATTATTTGACTTTGCTGAAGAATGCAGAGATGACCGTTTGTATTGAACAGAATGCAACTCGACAATTTGCACGTCTTATGAAAGCAGAGATGGGCTATGAATTCAAGGCACATATTAATAAATATGACGGAAGGCCATTTACTGTTGAAGGACTTTTAAGAGAGTTAGATGTCAGTATTAGAAGATTATAAAGGTCAGATACCTGCATGGTGTCCGGGATGTGGCAACTTCGGCATCCTCAAAGCATTTAAAGAGGCAATGGTCGAGCTTGGACTTGAGCCTCATCAATTTACGATTGTATCAGGGATCGGACAGGCAGGGAAATTCCCGCACTATCTGAAATGTAATACTTTCAACGGACTTCATGGAAGGACATTGCCGGTTGCTACGGGAATGAGGCTTGCAAATCATGAAATGCTTGTCATAGCAGTAGCAGGAGACGGAGACTGTTACGGTGAGGGTGGGAACCACTTTATACATGCGATGAGAAGAAACATAAACGTTAAACTCTTTGTGCACGATAACCAGATCTACGGGCTTACAAAAGGTCAGGCATCCCCTACAAGTCTGGAAGGAATGATAACTAAAAATCAGCCTTTCGGGGTCTTTTCTGAACAGTTGAATCCTATAGCAATTGCGGTTGCAAATGACTGCAGTTTTATAGCAAGAAGTTTTGCAGGTGATACTCTGCATTTAAAAGAAATCATAAAAGAGGCAATTAAACACAAAGGTTTTTCCCTTGTAGATATTCTCCAACCATGTGTGACATTCAATAAAATTAATACATATGAATGGTATAACCAAAGGATATATAAAATAGAGCCTGAATACAACCCTGAAAACAGAATAGAAGCTTTTAAAAAGGCTCTTGAATGGGGAGAACATATCCCTATAGGTATAATCTATAAAAACCGCCGTCCGATTTTAGAGGAAAGAATACCTATCATTAAAGACAATCCATTAGTCAAACAGCCAGTTGATCTGTCAGTGTTAGATAATATAATGAAGGAATTCTTTTAAAATATTTATCAAACTATTATTAACCCGAAGAAGGTATTTTATTAACCAGGACTTCTCATAGTTTAAAACTCTTTTTACAAGGGAGGCAGAACAGGGAAAATACCTTTAAACACAAAGAGTTGTAATATAGATTATGTCATTGAAAGTAAAAAGATTAATAAAAATAATCTCTCTCGTTCTTCTCGTCCTTACTATCTGTTTTGTTACCCTTGCCTATCTTAAATATCAGGATTTTAAAAAAGCCCTCATTTCAAAAATGGAAGATGAAGCTACTTCATTTATGGGTCAGAAAGTTGACATTGGTGATATGTCCTTCAGCCTTACAGGCATAGACATATATAATATTTCAGTGAAAAACCCTGTGGGTTTCAGCTCAGGGGAACTTCTCAGGATAAAAAAGCTCCATTTGAATATGAAATACAGGGAGCTTTTTAATAAAAAATTCTATCTTAAAAGAATCTTAGTCTACTCCCCTGAACTCACTCTTGTAAAGGACAAGGAAGGAAGGCTTAATATTTCTGAAAAGCTGAGAAATTTTTTCAAGAGAAAACCAACAATTATTTATCAGATAGACAACCTCGAATTGAAATCAGGTTCGTTTGATTTCAATAAAGTATTCAGGACAGAAAAAATCAATATACACATAAAAAATCTTTCCTCAAATGCAGGAGTAAAAACCTCAATAAAAGGCAGTTCATCATTTGTCGAAGATAATAAGATAAGTTTTGAAGGATGGGCATATCTGAAAGATGAACCAAAAAGATTGAATATTTCTGTTTTATCTAAAGATATAAACCTATTGCTGTTCAAACAAATTTTTAACAAATATGGAATAAATACCGAAAATACAAAAACCAGTTTTTACTTGAATGCATGGGGTGATACCACAAAAGGATTGAATATCAAATCTGATATAAGTATTAAAAAAGCAGGGTTTGCTTTCTTTAAAAGAGACACTAAGGAAATCCTGCTGAACATGCGTGCTTTCCTTAACATGCCGGAAAAACTGCTCTCAATTGAAGATTGCTCAATCAGCTCAAATCATATTGCTACTACTACATTGAAAGGTGAAATAAAAAGGATGGAAAATGACTTCGTCTTTACCATATGGCCGAAAATAAACAAGCTTGACCTATCAAAATTCAATTTTATGAAGAATGTGCAGTTAAACGGAATCATTACATCTGAGAATCTTCTAATTCATGGAAGCATTAAAAAGCATTTTCCTGAAATATCCGGGACAGTTAACCTCAGGGATGGTGTCTTTAAGTCAAAAAATGCAGATATCGATGCAATCAATGCTAAGCTCATATTTTTGCCTGGAAAAAATATAAGCGCCAGAGCAGAGACTATAGTTAGAATATCCAGGTTGAAAGGATATCAGTTTAATACAACTGCAAATGCAAATTTTATGTTTAAAGCAAAAGAAGATCTGAAGGATATAGTTCTTATATCTTATATTAATCTATCGCCTGTTGAAATAGATATTGAAAAAGAAAATAAAGTTCAGATGGAGAGTCTTACGTTGGATGTAAAAGGGAATTTTAAAGAAAAGAAATTTTCATTAGAAGGCCTGGCTGATATAAGAAATGTACAGTACAGGAAATATAAAATACCCCAACTACATACAGGATTTATTATTAAGAATAGCGGTGAAGATATTGCTTTGAAGAATTTAAATATTGATGGGAAAGATTTCAAATTAACATCTGAGCTTGTGACTGTAAATTTCCCGGAAAAAGGAAAGAAGGTCGAAGCAACAATAAAAACAGAAAAATTAAATGCTTACTATCCAGTAAAAAAAGCAGAAATCAGGGATACATCTCTTTATCTGGATATCAGGAGAATAAGCAATTTGATTAAAGGAACTTCTAATTTTTCAATAGGTGGCCTTTGGTTTAATGGTATTCATACCGCTTCAATAAGAGGTGGAGGGAAATTTAATAACGAGATCTTTTCTCTTGAAATCTCGAAGGCTGAAGTTTTGCATGGAAATGTGAGACTAAAGGCAGATGGACGGATATCTAAAAGTCTTTATCCATTAAAGATTGAATTATATACAGAAGATATTGACCTGGGCAAAATGTCAGAAGAGACCATGAAGATTATAGACTTACCTTACAGGGTGTCAGGAAACCTTAAGAGATTAATATTTGATGGAATATTAGAAAATGCTGGGGTCTTAGAAGGTAGGGCAAAAATGGAGGCAGAAAAAATTGAAGTGTTTGATAAAAAAACTAAAAGCATACTAAAAGATATCTCGATGACAGGTGATGGTGAGTTTAAAGGAGAAGATATAAGTTTTATTATCAAGGCCTCTGAAGGAAGAATATCAGCAGACATATCTGGATCAGTAAAAAATTTTTTTAAAAAAGACAGATTATTTGAGATGAAAATAACCCATCCAGAGATAAAATTAACAGACGTCAGAGAGACTTTATGGGAAGTATTCCCTGACAGTTTTCTTTATGCTGAACTTGGTGGAAGTTTTTCATCTGTTTTTTCTATTAAATATACAGCATCTTCATTACAAGTGGATGGAAAATTAAAATTAAATAACATTGTTTTAGAAGGAGAAAACAGGGAATATTATGTTGGTCCTGTAAACGGTATTATTCCGATTGGATATAAAAAACCACGTGTAAAAGCTGTTAAGGATATGCCATTGTTCGAACGTTCAGAATTTAACAATCTTAAAAAATATTTTTCTCGTGGGATTGATGACTCTGCATATAGTAAAATAACAATTGGTTCTTTGATATATGGGTTTAAATTGTTAGATAACCTCACTCTATGGGTGAAGCAGGAGGGCAATATTTTCAATGTTGAACGATTCAGTGCCGATGTTTTTGGTGGGAAAATGTATGGTACTGCTGTTTTTGATATCTCAAATGGTTATAATTATAAAGTAGGTTCAATTTTAAAAGGTCTCAGACTTTCAACATTATGCGAGGAAATAAAACCGATTCGCGGTTACCTGTCAGGAATGCTTGATGGCTTTATACATCTGAAAGGGACGAATGGAGGGATATCGACAATACTCGGCAAGACAGATTTCTGGACATACAGTGCTAAAGGAGAATCGACAAAACTTAGCAGAGAATTCTTAAAAAAGGTTGGTGGACAGTCTATAAAAACCTATCTCGGGGACAGAGATTTTGATAAAGGGTTTATGAATCTTTATGTGCAGAATGGATTTCTGATATTTCATGAATTAGAAATCTCTAATAAAAACTTTTTCGGTTTTACCGATCTTTTGATAAAGGTTGCTCCTTTTAATAACAGGATAGCAATAGATGATCTTATGTGGACAATAACAGAGGCAGCGAATAGAGCAAAAAAAGAGAAAGATTAATATTTTATTAAAGGAGGTTTTAACTATGAAAACAAGGACTAAATATCTACTGGTGGCACTGATTTTTATAATAACATCATGTGTTGCGATAACAGTTAATATTTACTTCCCTGAAAAAGATGTTCAGGAGGCATACAAAAATCTTGAAAAAGAGCTGATGAAAACAGATCAGGAAGAAAATATCGGAAAGCCAGAGGAGAAACCACAAAGTTCGATTCGTTTTGAATTTATTGCAACTGCTAATGCACAGGAGTCCGGACTTGCAGATAAAGTATCAGAGATTGTTAAGAAAATGCCGGATGTAGTTAATGCATATAATGAAATGGGGAAAAGGCTTCCGGAGATTGATAGACTCAGGGACAGCGGAGTTGTTGGTGAGGGGAATAATGGATTACTAATAGAAAGAGAGGGCAAATTGAGCCCTCAAGACAAAAAGCTTGTTAATATGGAGAATGAAAATAGGAAGACAGTTATGAATGGAATGGCAAAGGCAATTATCAGGGTTAACAGGGATAGAGAAAATGAAGAGACTATGAAAAAGGCCATGCCTTTAGCTGTCGAGCAATTTGCTGCACTTAGACGTGACAAGGCAAAAAAAGGATGGTGGATACAGGATGCAAATGGCAATTGGGATAAAAAATAGTCTTAAAAGAATCTATTCAAAATCCTTAATAGTTATTTTCAAATTTAGTGATTAGATGAGAAAGTTCTTATTTAAGTTGTCGTTGCGAGCCCCGAACGCTTTCAGGGCGTGGCAATCTCAATGCTAAAGATTGGGTTGCTTCTACTGAATCAAGTCCGAGGTTGCAATGAGGTGTATATGTTATATGGGTAAAAGTATTCATAAAACCATTATTTATAGGTAAACTAAGGTATCGAAAAATAAATTTTTTCACACATCTGCATTATTAGAATTTCATTTAGTTTATCATCATGACCTCTGAGGATTAGATATCCTCAGCACAGGCCATTCCATAATTATCAATTATCATAAAATAAAAAAATAGCATTAATTGTAAAATATTATAATAAAAATTAAAGTAATTATATAAATTTCCTTAAAGGAGACATAAATGGCAAATGAAGATCTGTCTCAGTTAAAGATTGATAAATCTGCTGTAACCTACCGTCCGAAAAGACATAAGAAGTTAATATATTGGATGGCAGGGTTCATTCTAATTGCTGTTATTATAACCCTTTACCTAACAGGTTTCTTGACACCTTCTGTTGATGTTGAAGTTACAAATGTAACACAACTTTATCCTTCACAAACATTTACAGTTTTGAATGCCAGTGGATATGTTGTTGCTCAACGTAAAGCAGCAGTTGCATCAAAAGTGACAGGTCGTCTGGTGTCAATCTCTGTAGAAGAAGGAAGTAGAGTCAGAACAGGTGAAATTATTGCTCAACTCGAAAACGAAGATGTGTTTGCTTCTAAGCGACAGGCAGAAGCTAATATGAAAGTAGCACATCATAATCTTGAACAGGCAAAAGCTGAGCTTACTGATGCCAGTCTATATTTCAATAGAATCAAAAATCTTTTGGAGCAGGATTTTGTTTCAAGGTCAGAGTATGATGCAGCAGAAGCCCGTTACAAGAAGGCGCTTGCATTGGTTGAAGCTTCAGAAGCTTCAGTAAAGGCAGCTACAGCAGCTCTTGAGGTAGCCAGGGTATCACTTGATTATACCTTTATTAGAGCACCTTTCGATGCCGTTGTTCTAACAAAAAATGCAGATATTGGAGATATTGTCAGCCCTTTCAGTGCGGCTGCGAATGCAAAGGCTGCTGTGGTGACAATAGCTGACATGAATTCACTTCAGGTAGAAGTTGACGTATCAGAGTCAAATATTCAGAACGTAAAAATTGGACAGCCCTGTGAGATTCAACTTGATGCTCTGCCTGATTCACGTTTCAGGGGAAAAGTGCATATGATAGTGCCCACTGCTGACCGCACAAAAGCAACTGTGCTTGTGAAAGTTAGTTTTATTGACAGAGATAAACGTATTTTGCCAGAAATGAGCGCTAAGGTGGCTTTTCTATCCAGAGAAGTCAAGTTAGAAGAACAGAAACCTTTTACAGCTATTAATAAAGATGCTGTCATAACAATAAATGGTAAGAGTTATGTGTATCTTGTCATTGAAGATAGAGTTAAGAAGACCTCTATAAATATTGGATCGAAGTATGATGAAATGACAGAAATTTTGAATGGAGTTAAGGCAGGTGACAGGGTTGTGCTGAGACCACTGAATAAAATGAGGGACGGTTTAAGGATAAAGATAAAAGAAGAGTAATGACTAACAGAAATATAATTCTTGAGATAAAAAATGTCTTCAAGTCATATCGCAGAGGGAATCAGATTCTACAGGTATTAAATGATATATCACTTGATATTGAAGAGGGTGAATTCCTTGCTTTGATGGGGCCTTCGGGTTCAGGCAAGACAACGCTTTTAAATCTTATTGCAGGGATCGATAAGGTTGACAGCGGAATAATAAAGATCAAAGGAATTGATATTACTCAACTTACTGAGACCGAACTTGCAACATGGCGATCATCAAATGTAGGTTTCATATTCCAGTTCTATAATCTGATCCCGGTGCTTACCGCTTTTGAAAATGTTGAGTTGCCTTTGCTCTTAACAGGTCTTTCAAAAAAGGAACGCCGGATACATGTAGAAACTGCTCTTAATATAGTTAATCTTGCAGACAGGATGGAACATTATCCCGGACAATTGTCAGGAGGTCAGCAGCAGAGGGTTGCTATTGCTCGTGCCATTGTAACAGATCCTATAATACTCGTTGCTGATGAACCAACCGGAGACCTTGACAGGATTTCTGCAAATGATGTTCTCGAGCTCATGGAACGCCTTGTTCATGAACTTGGGAAAACCATTATCATGGTTACACATGATCCAAGGGCAGCTAAAAAAGCACATATAATAATGCATCTTGATAAAGGTGTTTTAAATGCAAGTTTTCAAGTTAATTTTTAAAAATGCATTCCGTCACAAGCTACGCACTCTGCTGACTATAATGGGAGTCGCTATCGCTATACTTGCATTCGGACTTCTGAGAACAGTAATCGACACTTGGTATTTAGGTGTAAAAACAGCATCAGCAAGTCGTCTTGTAACGAGAAATGCTGTATCATTGGTTTTTCCTCTGCCGCTTTCATATAAGGAGAAAATAAGACAGATTGAAGGGGTAAAAAGAGTTTCTTATGGCACATGGTTCGGAGGTATTTATATAGATGAGAAACATTTTTTTGCAAACTATGCAGTTGAACCTAAAACATATCTTGAAATGTTCCCTGAGATTATATTGCCTGCTGATCAGAAGGAGAATCTTTTCAGGGACAGAAAAGCAGCAGTTGCCGGCCGTAAATTAGCAGAACGATATGGTTGGAAGATTGGAGATACTATAACTCTTAAAGGATCTATTTTCCCGGGAAACTGGGATTTTGTATTAAGAGGCATTTATAAGGGAAGAGATCAAAATGTGGATGAAACAGCCTTTTTCTTCCATTGGGAATATCTGAATGAATCACTTAAAAAAGCCAAAAGGTTATGGGCAGACCAGGTAGGATGGTATATGATTGAGATTAAAAATCCAAATCTTGCTGCTGAAGTTTCTTTAAAGGTAGATAGTACTTTTAAAAACTCTATTGCAGAAACACTTACTGAAACAGAAAAGGCATTTACTTTAAGTTTTATTTCAATGACAGAGGCAATTGTAATGGCTATACAGTTAGTATCATTTGTTATTATTTTTATCATTCTGGCTGTTGTTGCAAATACGATGATAATGACCGCACGTGAGCGAATAGGTGAATATGCAATTTTCAAGACTCTTGGCTTTGGTGGTTTGCATATTTCTGGCCTTATATTCGGGGAATCTCTGTTTATCACAATGCTCGGTGCAGTGTTCGGAATTATTCTAACTTTTCCTGCAGCAAAGATTTTCAGTAAACAATTGAGTGCTTACTTCCCTGTGTTTAATATTGAAAGGGAAACTATTTATATGGATATAATCGCTGCATTCTTCGTCGGTTCTATTGCTGCAATCTTTCCTACCTGGAGAGCGATCAATATAAAGATAGCCGATGGATTGAGAAGGATAGGATAGAATTTAAAGATGACAAAAAGATAAAGTGAAAATACCTTTTATATATAATTTACGTAACCTGTGGACACGGAGGCTTACAACTGCTTTGACTGCCTCTGGAATGGCTTTAGTTGTATTTGTTTTTTCAGCAGTTTTAATGCTTGCAGAGGGTCTTCAGAAGACTTTAATAGAGACAGGTTCATATGATAATGTTGTGGTAATAAGAAAGGCAGCAGGTTCGGAAGTGCAAAGTGGAGTAGATCGGTTGCAGGCATCAATAATCGAGATGCAGCCAGAAATTGCTATTGGTAAAGATGGGAAACGGATGGTTGCTAAAGAACTGGTAGTTCTGATTGTGCTTCCCAAAAGAGGAACAGACAAACCCTCAAATGTTGTAATACGCGGAGTAGAGGAGCAATCCATGGTTCTTCGTCCTCAGGTAAAGCTAATAGAGGGAAGGATGCCAAGACCTGGCTCATCAGAGATTATTGCAGGCTTAAGCATAGCAAGACGGTTTCACGGGGGCGGAATAGGAGAAACCATCCGTTTTGCCATGAGGGATTGGACAGTAGTTGGAATTTTTGATGCAGGAAATACAAGCTTTAATTCAGAAATATGGGGGGACGTTATTCAGTTTATGCAGTCTTTCAGAAGGCCTGCTTATTCGTCGATGATATTTAGATTGCACGAACCTTCAAAATTCTGTGAAGTTAAATCACGGATTGAGAATAATCCACGACTTACAGTTGAGGCTATGCGTGAACCAGAATACTACAGAAAACAGTCAGAGATGATGGCAAAATTTCTACGCATCCTTGGACTGACACTTACTATCATATTTTCTCTTGGTGCAATAATTGGAGCAATGATTACCATGTATTCTGCAGTTGCCAATCGTGTTTTTGAAATAGGCACGCTACGAGCACTTGGTTTTCAGCGAAGAAATATATTAATAGCCTTTCTCCTTGAATCACTATTTCTTGGTTTTATTGGCGGCATCACAGGACTATTCTTTGCTTCTTTTCTCCAACTTTTTACTGTGTCAACATTGAACTTTCAGACCTTTTCTGAAATTGCTTTCTCTTTTTCTCTCACAATTGAGATTATCTATCAGGCAATTATTTTCTCTCTCTTTATGGGGTTTGTTGGTGGTTTGTTACCAGCAGTCAGAGCTTCTCGTATGAATATTGTCGAAGCATTGAGGGCAAGATAAAAGTATCTCCAATTCGAAGTATTGTTTTATTTTTAGAAATGTTTTAAATTAAAATAAATCCAGTAGCAAACAAATTTTATAAGAAAGGGCCAGTAATAGTTAAGATAAAGATAACTGGCAAGGGGAGAAAATGAAACGTTTTACAATAATATCAATTATGATGTTAATACTTTTGTTTCAAAGCAAAGATCGAGGTATTTTCGCTGATCAATCAACTGAAAGTATAAAAGATAAATCTTCATTATCGGGGAAGGTAATTGAAACAATGGATAGTGGCAGATACACTTATGTATGTCTTGAGAAAAACAATAAAAAAACATGGGTGGCAGTTTATAAAATGAAAGTAGTTTTAGGAGAAGATATATCTTTCAAGCCCGGGATCGAGATGGTAAATTTTAGGAGTAAAACCCTCAATCGTACTTTTGACAGGATATATTTTTCTGAAGGCCCAATAAGCAATGAATGAAATTTCCGAAAAATGGGGCGGGGTGATACATTTAGAAGTTTATTATGTAGATATATCAATTAATAAACCGGTGTCTTGTTATGGAGGATGCTGTTGCCTCCATATACAATAAGTTTATTCAATTATTCCCACAGGAAAAGAGGTTTTGGGAAGATCTCTATAAAGATGAAAAAATGTATACTTCCTTTTTAATCTAAGTTGCTGATAGCGGAGGATTCGATGAAATTAACACAAAAGATTTAGGATTTTCAATCCCTTTTGGATTGCTTCCTGTAACTCTCCTCCCTTAAACTTGCTATAATTTTGCTGAGTACAAATGAAATTCTATAGGCAATGGGTAAATTGTATGTTGTCTAAAAACATAGAGAGAGCTTAAAATGAATTTTTTAATGCTGTAAATAAAGATGATGCTTTAGAGAAGAAAACAACCATGATTAACTTGGCCGAGTCCGAGCGCAAAGTCGTTAAGTACATGACAGCAAAAGAAATCTTGGCAAATAAGGAGAAGATTTAACATGGAATTTAATGAGGAAATTAAAAGACATCCAATGTGGATGAAGATTCAAGCATTCATAGAGAAGCGAGGTATGATGATCGATGAGGTTCAAGGGCTTTTGTATATCGTGTCGATGATGGCTGGTTTTTTGATTTCCCGTTTTATCAAAGAAAAAGCAAATCTTCCTGTGATACATCCCGAGGAAATAAAAGATGATGAAAGTCGTATGGAAAAGCTTGGCAGGATCTTGGATTACGAATGTCGTCAACGCCATATCGAGTTTCAAGATGTATTGTCTGAGTTGGTTTTTCCCATGGCAGAAAATAATGCTATTATAGATCCGATTCTCCAGAAAATATACGGTATGCTCGATTCTCTAGTCATATCCGACAATTTCCGCGAAGGTGTCGAAAAAGAGATCGAAAATACTGATTTTTGGGGTGACAGCCTTACGCACTATGCAGAACGGAAAGAGGACTATTTTGAAGGTGTTAAGGAACTCTTTCTCTTTACCCTTGCTACTGCACGCCCAAGCGTCGCTAAAGATTTAGAAACAACAAACCATGATAAAGAACTTGAAGAAATCAGAAAAAAATATGGGATTGAACCTGATGATTTTTTGAAACTCAGAAGACGGGCAATAGAATTTTTTAAAATTGCATTTGCCACTTATCTCGAGATTGTATTCCGCCCCTTAAGGAAAGAGGTAGATGAAAAGTTTTGATATTCGTGGATCATAAAAAAACTCCTCATGGACAGATATTTTAATTTTTCGAATTATTCTGCAGTTGAGCCCCTGCTCTAACATAATTTATATACAGAAAAACTATACTTCATATCATAAAAATATAAATTATCTATTTTAAATAGATATAAATTTTATGTTAAACATATAAAAAAGTTATTTAAAGGAGGTTAAGATGTCAAAGGATTATACAAAAATGTGGAGCGATCTGGAGATTAATCTGGAAGCGCACGACGGATCTTATTGTCGTTGAAACAACCTGTGATGTGAGGAATCTCGTCGTTTAAGAAAAAATGCCACGCACCTTTCAGGTGCTCACAATGACACATATAACAAGGTATTACGTTGTTTATCACTGGATTTAGGTAATAATTTTCTGTAACGTGATAAATTTATGAAAATTGTTCAACTCAAATTGTTTGTCCTTGTATTCAAAAATAGAAGTTTTTCTAAAGCGTCAGAAGAATATGGACTAACACAACCAACCATAAGTGATCATATTAAAAAATTAGAAAAAGAATTAGGATGTAATCTCTTTGATAGGTTAGGGAGAAGTATCATTCCAACAAAAGAAGCTGAACAGCTTTATCCTCATGCATTAGACATCATTCAAAAAACAGCAAATATGCAAAACTTAAAGTTGCAGGGTTTTTTGGGTCTACCGATGCTGTTAAGCAGGCAGTAAAAGAAGGTCTTGGATTTTCTTTCCTTCCAAAAATTGTTGTTACCGATGAACTGGAACATAAAATGCTCAAAGAAATAAAAATACCTGAAGTCGCAATAAGAAATAAATTTTATTTAGCTATATATAAAGAAAGTCATATCCCAAAAACATATAAAACTTTTTTAGAGCATATTATTTCTATATACAAAAATACTAATTTATATATTCCGTGAAGGGCATAGGTCGTAAAGGACGCATTCTTTATGATTCGGTTTTTTTGCCTGGCAGATTTTTCTTCCGTGAAAGATAAGAAGGTGAGAAAGATTTCCCCAGTCATCCTTTGGTGTAATAAGCATCAGGTCATTCTCTATCTTAACCGGGTCATTGCTCTTTGTAAGGCCAAGCCTCTGTGAAAGTCTTTTGACATGTGTATCCACAGCAATTCCTTCATGAATACCATATGCATTTGAAAGGATGATGTTTGCAGTTTTGCGTGCAACTCCGGGAAGTGTTATCAGTTCTTCCATTGTCTTCGGAACTTTTCCGTTAAATTTCTCGATAATCATCTTTGCAGCAGCCTGTATATTTTTTGCTTTGTTCCTGTAGAAATTGACCGAACTTATGTCTTTCTGAAAAGTTTCGAGCGAAGTATTTGCATAATCATCCACTTTTTTATATTTCCTGAAAAGTTTTTCAGTCACTTTATTTACAAGAACATCTGTTGCCTGTGCCGACAGTATCGTCGCAACAAGGAGTTCGAACGGCGTCCGGAAAGCGAGAGCAGTTTTGGGTTCCGGATAAGACTTTTTCAGCCGATTTAAAATCTCAATTATCTTTTCTTCAGGATTCATATTTTCATTAATCCAGAAAATGCAATTGAATAATGCAGATGTTGAGAGAAAATTTATTTTTCGATACCTTAGTGTACCTTTTAAAGAAATTTTCGAGCAATGTCTGCATTATTCGGGTTAACCTTTTATAAAATAATCCATTAACCTGTAACCTTCCTCAAAAACGAGAATCCCGTCTCTTTGAGATATAGATTCATCGAAAGACACATTCTTATTCGTTCTTTTAACCCGACTATCAAAAATAACAAAGGGCACTGGTTCGTCAGTATGGGTTTTAACTGCTATTGGGGTAGCGTGATCAGGCAAAAGCAATATTTTGTATTCAGTAAAAGATTTTAATCCCCTCAATACATTACCTACAACGAATTTGTCAAAATCCTCTATTGCTTTAATCTTATCCTTAATATTGCCAGAATGTCCTGCCTCATCAGGTGCTTCTACATGAATGTAAGCAATGTCAACCTTTTGAAGTGCTTTGATTGATGACTCTGCCTTACCTGAATAATTTGTATCCAGATATCCGGTAATTTCTGGTACATTGAGAATCTCAAATCCTGCACTTATACCAATACCTTTGATAAGGTCGACAGCAGATACGAGAGAGCCATTCAATCCATATTTTTCAATGAAAGTTGGAAGGATTTTTCTTTTGCCCTGTCCCCATAGCCATATACCATTGGCAGGCTTTTCACCTTTTCTTATACGGTTTCTGTTAATAGGATGTCCTCCAAGTATGGCACTCGCCTTTAACATTATTTCTCTTAAGAACTCTTCGTGGTCTCCAACTGGAAGATAATCTGCAATATTTTTACCAGTAATGTCATGTGGAGGGGTACATTCAATATTCACTGCGCCTGAAGACCATACCATAATATGTCGGTAGCTGACACCGGCATAAAAGCTGATCTTTTCAGAGCCTAATTTTTCATTGATTTCTTGGATAAGTTCTTTTGCTTCTGCTGTGGGAATATGGCCGCTGCTATAATCTTCCATTACAGCTTTTGTTTTATCTTTATTGTACTTAAGTGTAACTAAATTACATCTGTATGCTACATCATTTTCTTTAAGTTTAACACCCATACTAAGTGCTTCTAAAGGTGCTCTGCCTGAATAGAATTCTTCAGGATTATATCCGAGGATATTAAGATTAGCAACATCAGAGCCCGGATGAAATCCATGAGGTATAGTTTTTATCCTGCCAATGAAACCTTCCCTTGCAAGTTTGTCCATATTAGGAGTCCTTGCTTTTTGCAGAGGGGTTTTACCCTTAAGTTCTTTAAGCGGTCTGTCAGCCATCCCATCACCAATAATAATTATGTATTTCATATGATACCTTCTATTGCTTTTTCTACAGTGCCTAAATCAGCTTTGACCTTAATTGGTTCCCTGGCTACCTTAAATACTGTATCAGGGTCCTTAAGGCCATTTCCTGTTAATGTGCATACAACAATAGCGCCGGGTTTGAAGTAATTTTCTTTGTGTAATTTTATCACACCTGCAAGAGAGGCTGCTGATGCAGGCTCACAGAAAATTCCCTCTGCATAAGCAATTAATTTATATGCATTCAATATTTCATCGTCAGTTACTGAGTCAATTCTTCCTCCCGATTCATCCCGTGCTGCTACAGCACCTTGCCAGCTTGCAGGATTACCAATTCTTATTGCTGTTGCAACAGTTTCGGGTTTTTCAACCGGCTTGCCGAGGACAATAGGTGCAGCTCCTGCTGCCTGGAAACCAAGCATAACTGGAAGCGACGAAATTCTTTTAGCTTTATAATATTCATTATAACCTTTCCAGTATGCTGTGATATTCCCTGCATTACCAACTGGCAGGGAATGATATTCTGGAACAAAACCAAGTTGATCACATACCTCAAATGCAGCAGATTTCTGACCTTCAATTCTGAATGGATTAATGGAATTTACCAGTGTTATAGGATGTTTTTCCACAAGTGACTTGACTATATTTAAGGCCACATCAAAATTTCCATCGACCTGAAGGACGTGAGCACCGTGAACGATTGCCTGCACAAGTTTTCCGAGCGCAATTTTACCTTCTGGTATCAGGACGATAGCTCTGATATTTGCCCTTGCAGCATATGCGGCAGCAGAAGCCGAAGTATTTCCTGTCGAGGCGCATATTACAGCGCTGACTTTATTCTCCATAGCTTTAGAAATTGCGAGAGTCATGCCCCTGTCCTTAAAAGACCCTGTAGGATTTGCACCATCAAATTTGAAATACAGTTCAATATCGAGGTCGAGTTTTTTCTTGATGTTCTGACTTTTAATAAGAGGAGTATTTCCTTCTCTGAGGCTTACAATTGGTGTATTATCTGTAACTGGAAGAAATTCACGATACTCTTCAATAATACCTCTCCATGAAATACTACTACTATTACTTTCTCCTAATTCCATAAAATCTCCGAATTTAATTTAAAGTATTTCCCAGCTCAAGCGATATAAGGGTTCTGTCATCTTATCGGTTGATTTGGGTATTAAATTTATTCTATTACATCGCCTTCTGCGAGTTCGACAATAATTCCTTGATCTTTCAGTGATTGAATACCCTTATTAAGATTTTCTTCTGAACCATCAAGTTCAAGAACCATTTCGCCAACAGTTTCTGTGACTCTTGCCCGCCGTATATTCGGCATGATGTCATATTTTTTCGCCATGGTAAAAATAACAGGTTCTTTAATAAGATGCTGAGGAAAAGTCAACTTAACCCTTTGTTTCATTATTCCTCCTGATTTATCCTCCTGCTATTGCAGGAACAATTGATACCTCATCATTGTCTTTAACCTCTGTCTGTTCATTCTTAAGGAATCTGATATCCTCTTCATTCAAATAGATATTTATAAATCTTCTAATTTTGCCCCCTTCGGATATCCTTTCTGCAATTCCTGGATATTTCCTGTCAAGCTCATTAATGAGATTTATTATAGTCCCCGGAGAACCTTCGACTTCTTCTTTCCCTTCAGTGAGTTTCTGCAATGGGGTAGGTATCCTTACTTTTACAGCCATCTATTTTCCTCCTGCTCTAATTTTTTCTAATGTATCCTCAAATGAACGAATATTAGGTTTTATAAAAAATGGTTGAATAGTATTTCCACTAAGTGCTTCTTGTGTTTTTAGCCCATTTCCTGTTATGCAAATTACTGTGACACCGTTTCTGCTTATTTTGCCTGATTCAATAAGTTTTTTTGTAACTGCAACCGTGACACCTCCTGCTGTTTCAGCAAATATCCCTTCTGTCCGTGCAAGGATTTTTATTCCATCTATTATCTCCTGATCTGATACATCCTCGCCAGTTCCTCCTGCTTCGTTAATAACCTGTGTAGCATAATAACCATCAGCCGGATTCCCGATAGCGAGTGATTTGGCGATTGTATAAGGTTTTACCGGCCTTATCACATCAATACCTTGTTTTATTGCTGTTGTAATTGGAGAACATCCTGTTGCCTGTGCAGCAAAGACTTTTGTATTGAGCTCCTCTATGATACCAATCTCTTTAAGCTCTTTAAAACTCTTCCATATCTTAGTGAGAAGTGAACCACTTGCACAGGGTATTATAATATTATCAGGTGTCTTCCATCCAAGTTGTTCAACAATTTCAAATCCATGAGTCTTTGATCCTTCTGCATAGAAAGGTCTTATATTAATATTGACAAAAGCCCATTTGTATTTATTTGCTATTTCACTACATAACCTATTCACATCATCATAATTTCCATCAACTGCAATAAGATTTGGTTCGTAAATTAAGGAAGCAATAATCTTACTCGCTTCAAGAGTTGCTGGAATAAAGATAAACCTTTGAAAACCAGCTTTTGCGCCATGTGCAGAGACTGAATGGGCAAGATTGCCTGTTGAAGCACAGGCGACAGTATCAAAACCAAATTCTTTTGCCTTAGTTAATGCTATTGCAACAACCCTATCTTTGAATGAAAGTGTTGGATGAACTACTGTGTCATCTTTTATATAAAGTTCTTTTAAGCCAAATATCTTCGCAAGATTTTTAGCCTTAACGAGCGGAGTAAAGCCGGAATTTAATCCAGCCTGAGGTTCCCCATCAATAGGCAGAAGCTCTTTGTATCTCCAGAGATTTTTTGGCCTTTTTTCAATTATGTTTTTTGTTAATACTTTCTTTATGCTTTCATAATCATATACTACCTCAAGAGGCCCAAAGCAGAACTCACAGACATATACTGGAGCGATAGCATATTGCCTGCCACACTCACGGCACTTAAGACCTCTTACATAACCCATATAAATATCTCCTGAGTCTCTATTACTGAGAAATTCCTCGTTTCGCCCGGAATAACGACTAAAATAGACTGCAATGATTTTAAATTTTACTTCAAAATAGAGAATAATTGAAAGGGATGGTTCTAATTAACCCAAATAATGCAATTGAATAATGCAGATGTTGCGAGAAAATTTATTTTTTGATACCTTAGTGTACCTTTAACTAATGGTTTTACGAATATTTTTATTCATCGAACGAATCTGAATAATTTAATAAATTCATCGAGTTAAAGAAATTTTCGAGCAATGTCTGCATTATTCGGGTTAATGAGTCTCTATGATTTCTATTTCTCTGACGCCATCTTTTATCTCAAAGGCTTTGATTACGGCAGCACCGGAAGCAAGACTTACGATGACATGAAATGTGTCAGGGTAAAATGCGAGGCTTATGTCTTTGGGCGAAGGATATGCAGAGGAAACAGGATGAGAGTGATATATTGCGACCATAGCGAGTCCAAGCCCGCTCATTTCTTTCATGGCAATAAATTGTTCCCTTGAATCCATCAGATAACTTACAGAAGATTTTTCGACATTAGTCATCTTGAAGACTTTTTCTACGACATTGTTTTTCCCTGCAAGAATACCACATGCCTCATACGGAGATTGTTCCTGGCAGTGTAAGATAATTTCTGTTAAAAAATGGCCAGGGATAATTAATTTAGCGGAAAAATGAGAGGGGTCACACTTTGACATAGGACAATTGTCTCTCTATTTTCTCTACCTCTCTTCTTAATCTTGTGTTTTCTTTCAATCTTCTTTTAAACCGCTCATATATCTTTACTACTGCAGAATAACTTAAATTACTAAAATATTCTCCAATCTGTATCTTTGAGTAAAAGGAATTACGTAAGGTCACTTTGTCTTTCGTCAAGGTGCAACCCCAAGAAACCCTATAAGCTTTCTTACCCTTTTTGTCCCCACACCGCATATACCGGATCTGAATAAGGCATAGCTGGATAATATCTATCATCCTCATTTCTTGGAAGTCCTCTCATCGAAAAGGTTTTAAGGTTTTTATATAAGCCTTTTTGTAAAAAATATTCAAGAATGAGACCCATCCGTTCAAAATCGTGGAGTTCAGTCCATATCTTTATAACCTTGGGCGGAAACCACCGATTTGAAAAGGTAACCATACAATACCCGCCTGTTTTTAGAACCCTTGCTATTTCCACGAAAACTTCGAAGGGGTATATCAGGTATTCCACAGAAACGGTACAAATAACTGCATCGAATGTGTTGTCGGTGAAGGGGAGCAATGGATCTCTATTCAGATCATGTATAACTTGATCGGTAAGTTGGGGATTCTGCAACATCTCCTCCCGATTGAGCCCAAGCCCGACAAGCGATTCAAGTTTTATGTTCTGGGGTATATGTGACCTCCAGCTGCTCATAAGATCCAGAACCTTCATCCCATTTTCCAGTGTCTGACCATATAAATCACTGATTACTGATATGGCTCTATCATCAATATGGGTAACAAGACGAGGTTTTTTATAGAAGTCTGCATCAATATGTTCATTTATTCTCCTGAAAGGTTCATCCGAAAAGAAATCTGTGGGAATACTTCGGCAGCGTGTCTGCATCCCAGGGCCGGAGGTTATTATTTCCATCCAGTCGGTACATGACCCACCAAGTATCCCGCTATTCCTCCTTACATCTTTTATAGCCATAGTAAGATTGCCATTCATAAGTGAAAGCGGATGATTAAAATCCACGGTAATGGTAGCATCTGTTATCCCCGAACATCGAAATGGCTCAACGTTCCCGCGAAAGATGCCCGGAAGCGCCTTCAGCAGGCCTTTTGGATAAAAACGTCCAAATCGAGGCTCTGTCTTTAATGGAGCAGTGTAAAGATGGTCAAATTGTCTTTGTTCAATAGAGAACTCATAATTCTGTGAGTAGGGCGATACAATGTCTTTTATAATGTTTGGGATTACTATTGTATCTCCTTTTGATTTTCCCATTAGCGAATCGCTAATCTTCTGCGGAAAGATGTCACGGTAAAAATTCACTTTCCCTGCAAAAAAGCAGTCGGTGTGGAATATAGCGGAGTTTTCCCAGCATAGTGAGAATTCAATGCTTGCTACTGATTTTTCATGTATGATCGTTGCTGTATGTTCCAGTGATTTATTCCTGTTTGTCTTTGCCACAAATCACAAGTTGCAATTGAGAAATTATTTTATATATTATATATAATTAATAAGAAATGAAACAACCGTTCAAGAAGTCCGGTTTATAGTCTGAAGGTAGAATTATAAAGAAAATCAGAAAAGTATCTAAGCAGGTTTCATTGACCTGTAAATGCAAAAGTTTCTGTTATTGGTAACAAAGACGAGAAATGAATCGATATAATTTTACATCAAGGTTAATAGCATTCTGTATTTTAATCATCACTTCAATGTTTCTGAATTTAATGGGATGCATGGGTACCAAGGAAAAAACTTATCTGCCTTTACAGATTGTGCCTTATGTGGATTTAACACGCTATGCAGGAACATGGTATGAGATTGCAAGATATCCCCACATCTTTCAGGAGGGTTGTGTAGGAAGTAAGGCAACGTATACCCTGAGAGATGATGGTAAAATCTCTGTTCTAAATGAATGTTATGACAAATCTTTCAGCGGCAAAATTAGGTCTGCAAAAGGTAAAGCATGGATAGTCGATAAAGAAACAAATGCCAAGTTGAAGGTATCTTTTTTCTGGCCTTTTGCTGGAGACTATTGGATAATTGATCTGGGTAAAAATTATGAATATGCCGTTATAGGACATCCGAGTCGGAAATACCTTTGGATTTTGAGCCGCACAAAGGAGATTGAGCCAGAGGTATATAAAGCAATTCTCTCTCGTTTGAGGGATAAGCAATATGATACCTCTAAACTTATTAAAACTGAGCAAAAATAGGAGAAACATGACACTCAAAGAATATTTCAGAAGCGCAAATGGCATAGGTATTTTATCTACCGCTGATTCAAAAGGCAAGGTAGATATAGCAATCTATTCTGTCCCTCATGTTTTTGAAGACGGAACATTAGCTTTTATAATGAGAGAACGTCTTACTCATCATAACTTGCAATCAAATCCATATGCCGCATTTTTATTTATTGAAAATAATGCAGGTTATAGAGGGGTAAGGCTGTTTTTGAAAAAGGTAAAGGAAGAGACTGACTCAGCCTTAATAGCTAAAATGACCAGACGCAATTTAACACCTGAAGAGGACAAGAATAAAGGTCCAAAATTTTTAGTATATTTTACCGTTGAAAAGGTACTCCCATTAATTGGAGGCGGCGAAAGCAATATCAGCTTATTTTGATGTTACAATCATATTCTATTTCTCGTTATAGCTATTAAAATCCGACCGCTTAAATTGATAAGAATTTGAAAGAGTTCTTTGTTGCTACCTTTTATTTCTTGAAAGTTTCCGGTTTCTGAAAAGATTTTCCGTAATACTTTTCAATATATTTTCTATGAATTATTAAAATAACGAATTGGTTTTAAGTAAGTAGATTTTAAAAGATTTAGATAGCACTTGATTAATAGGAATTATTACTATATAATATTAATTATGAAAAAGGAAATGTTAGATTCTTTTTTGTCAGCTTTTTATGAAGCGTGTCAAAAAAACAATTTAAAGGTAACACCTCAACGGGTTGAGGTATATAAAGAATTAGTAAAATTTAATGACCATCCTTCTGTAACAAAGATATATAAGAGAGTAAAACAAAAATTTCCTAATATTTCTTTTGACACTGTTAATAGAACGCTTCAATTATTTGTGGAAATAGGAGTGGCAAAACTTGTAGAAGGAGTGCAAGACATAAGAAGGTATGATGGCGTTACAAAACGACACAATCACTTCCATTGCGTAAAATGCAATAGAATTATTGATATTTATGATGAGCGTTTAGATAACATTGAAATTCCAGAAGATTTATATGAAAAATTGGCAATTATAGATACTAAAATTGTATTTAATGGCCTGTGTGAAAAATGTAAAAAATAATAGTAATTTTCAATGAGAAACCCTTTGGGTTTAAAACAATAGGAGGTTTGTATGGAACATCAAACAAAAGAATCAATAAAACAAAAAAGATCAATATGGGGAAAATGGCCTGATCTTCTGAACCTAAAGATACTCTATCAAAACCCAGTTGATAACAATCCCTATGGAAAAGATTATAACTACCCTGAAGAATTCAAGAGCCTTGATTTAGAAACAGTAAAAAAAGACCTTAAAGAACTCATGACAAAATCTGAAGATTGGTGGCCTGCTGACTTCGGACATTATGGCGGACTGTTTATTCGTATGGCATGGCATAGCGCCGGCACTTATCGAATTGGCGATGGTCGCGGTGGTGCAAATGCAGGTCAGCTACGTTTTCCACCCCTGCATGATTGGCCTGATAATGTTAACCTTGATAAGGCAATAAGGCTTCTCTGGCCTATCAAAAAGAAGTATGGGAGAAAGATTTCATGGGCTGACTTAATTATTCTTGCCGGAAATGTAGCCTTAGAATCAATGGGGTTTAAAACTTATGGATTTGCTGGTGGTCGTGAAGACTGGTGGGAATCTGATGAGAGTGTTGACTGGGGACCTGAAGCAGAATGGCTTGAAGATAGACGCAGGACTAAAGAAGGTGAAATTGAAATGCCATACTCTGCTGTTCAGATGGGGCTTATTTATGTTAATCCTGAGGGTCCCGGAGGCAATCCAGACCCTGTGGCTGCTGCAAAAGATATCCGTGAGATTTTTAAACGTATGGGCATGAATGATGAAGAAACTGTTGCTTTAATCGCTGGTGGACATTCTTTCGGTAAATGTCATGGCGCTGCACATGAGTCTCATGTTGGCCCAGAACCAGATGCTACATCCATTGAAGAACAGGGATTGGGATGGAAAAACAGTTTTAAAACAGGCAAAGGGCCTGATACCATAACAAGTGGCTTAGAAGTGACATGGACTACCACACCAACAAAGTGGAGTATAAACTTTTTATATAATCTTTTTAATTACGAATGGGAACTGATTAAAAGTCCAGCAGGTAAATATCAATGGATAGCAAAGAATGCTCCAGAAATCATACCAGATGCCCATGATACAAATAAAAAACATAAACCAACAATGCTTACTACTGACCTTGCCCTGCGGTTTGACCCCATTTATGAAAAAATATCCCGTCGTTTTTTAGAAAATCCTGAAGAGTTTGCAAAAGCTTTTGCAAAAGCCTGGTTCAAACTTACCCATCGTGATCTCGGTCCAAGAGCGCGCTGGCTTGGACATGAAGTCCCCAAAGAAATCGAGCCATGGCATGAACCTCTGCCAGAACTTAACCATCCAGTAATTGAAGATAAAGATATTACTGAGTTAAAGAATAAAATACTTTCTTCAGGTCTTGGCATTTCAGAATTAGTTTATACTGCATGGTCATCAGCTTCTACCTTCAGGTGCTCGGATAAACGTGGTGGTACAAATGGTGCAAGAATTCGTCTTGTTCCTCAGAAAGATTGGGATGTAAATATGCCGGAACAGCTTGCTAAAGTACTTAAAGTACTTGAAGACATACAAATAGAGTTTAACAATAATCATGCTAAAACTGATGCTAAACAAGTATCTCTCGCCGACCTTATTGTTTTAGCTGGCTGCACAGCAATCGGAGAGGCTGCCCGTAAAGCTGGCTATGCTGTGCAAGTACCATTCACACCAGGGCGTGTTGATGCATCACAGGAACAGACGGATATAGAGACTTATACTTATATGGAACCAAAACATGATGGTTTTCGTAATTATCTAAAAACAAGATTTCGTTTACTGCCAGAAAAACTATTAGTTGATAAAGCTCAACTTCTTGGGTTAACTGCACCTGAAATGACAGTCTTAATCGGTGGGTTGAGGGTTCTGAATGCAAACTATAAAAATTTAAGATATGGTGTATTTACCAACCGTCCTGAAGTATTAACAAATGATTTTTTTGTAAACCTTCTTGACATGGGAATATACTGGAAACCAGTTGATGATAATTACTTATTTGAAGGATATGGTCGCAAAACCAACGAACTCAAATGGACTGCTACAAGGTTTGATTTGATATTTGGTCATAATCCACAACTTAGAGCAATTGCCGAAGTTTATGCCTGTGATGATGCAAAAGAAAAATTCGTAAATGACTTTATATCAGCATGGAATAAGGTGATGAATCTTGGTCGTTTCTAACTATTTGAAATATCAGAATAAATATTTGTTTAATGCTGAGAAGGTTCACCCAGATAATTTAGGCATTGCTTAAAAATTTATTTAACTGATTTGCCTGAGGCGGATTTACCCTCCTCAGGCGGGTCAACTCAATAATTTTATGAAAATAGCATATCTGGCAATAACTCAATTTATAAAACAAAATAAACTACCTTAGTATAAAAACATGGCTTTATTTTTATATTTTGGTGTAGTTGCATATTTTATCTCTGAGGCTTACGCTTCGACTTCAGCCCCCAAAAATTCTTCAGGGTATAAACCAGAGTTACACAATGTATTACAACAGAAGATACAGGACTGTTAGGCATTTATTACAGATAGGGAATTTGGGTATAAGAGTAAAGAAATAGCATTCTATCTTCAAAAAGACCCATCGGTAATCACCAGATATTTGAAAGAAGGAGAAACCTTTAAAGCGGATATGGAAAATGTTTTAAATATGCTAAATGAAAAGACAAATTGCAATAAACAAGTCCGACCCCATTCCACATTCCACAACATATGCATTTTTCGGGTTAGCTGTACTCAATCAACTTAGTTATTGTTGGTTTATCGCTGCAGACAGGGCAATTAGGGTTTTTCGGGATTTTTACTTTCCTGAATGAAGGTTTGAGTGCATTATATATGAGAAGCTCACCTTTGAGTAAAGTGCCAATTTGCAGGATTAGTTTAAGGACCTCTGCTGCCTGCAATGTCCCGATAACGCCCGGGATTGCTCCAAAAAGCCCGACTTCTGAGGGTGCGGGAAGGACACCGGGCGGAGGTGGTTCTTCGAAAAGACACCGGTAGCAAGGACCATCCCCCGGGACTACAACCGTCAACTGGCCTTCGAACTTGAAAATAGCTCCTGTAACCAGAGGTTTCTTAGACATAACGCAAGCGTCGTTTACAAGAAAACGGGTAGAAAAGTTATCACTGCAATCTACTACAATATCGTAATTTTTTATGTGCTCAAGGACATTCAGTTTTGTTAATCTGTCCCTGATTGCAACGATATGGACATCGGGATTGAGAGATTCGAATGTCTTTTTTGCAGAATCAACTTTTGGTTTGCCGAGTGTCTTTGTGCTGTGAGCTATCTGTCGCTGGAGATTGCTTAAATCAACGTTGTCATTATCAATGAATGCTATGGTTCCAACCCCTGCTGCTGAGAGGTAATAACCAACTGGTGAGCCGAGTCCCCCAGCACCAACTACGAAGACCTTTGCATTAGAAATCTTAATCTGCCCTTCTATCCCGACTTCGGGGAGCATTATATGTCGCAGGTAACGGAGGTGCTGTTCCTCACTAAATTTCATGAGCGCTTTTTTATTAGCCTGTTTCTTTGTCCTCAACCCTGATAAGTACTGTTTTACCCATAACAACAGGCAGGCGGTCTATTTCTTTTAGAGCCTTTCTGACATTTTTCTCTTTTGCTTCGTGAGTTAGTACAACGAGTGGAACGGCCTTACCAACTCTTCTGCCTTTCTGTATAACAGAAGCAATACTGATATTATTGTTTCCGAGAATTCCTGATATTTTTGAAAGCACACCGGGTTTATCAAGTGCAGTAAACCTGAAGTAATACATTGATGTTACTTCATCCATTTTTTTGATTCTTATTTTCCTTTTTGGCTTGGCTAATAAAGGTAATCTTTCTGTAACATTTTTCCTTATATCCTTTGCAATCCCAACTATATCACTTACAACTGCACCTCCTGTTGGGAGGTCTCCTGCACCTCTTCCATAATATAAAGTAGAACCTGTGGCATCTCCTTCTATGTATATTGCATTAAAAGAGCCATCCACTTTTGATATGAGATAATTTTCGGGGATCATCGTTGGATGAACCCTTAGTTCTATCAAGTTATCCTTGTCTTTTGCAATAGCGAGAAGTTTTATTTTATAACCAAGTTCTGAAGCAAATTTTATATCCTCCTGTGTAATTCTGGAAATTCCCTCGGCATATATATCTTTAAAATGAAAGGGTAACCCATAAGCAAGAAATGCGAGTATGGCAAGTTTATGTGCAGAATCGATTCCCTCTATGTCCAATGTTGGATCAGCTTCAGCATAACCGAGTTCCTGAGCCTCTTTGAGTGCATCTTCAAACTCGACGTTTTCATCTGTCATTTTTGTGAGTATGTAATTAGAAGTTCCATTTATGATGCCGTATATAGCCTTAAATCTATTTGCAACAAGACCTTCACGTATGACTTTTATAATTGGAATACCGCCAGCCACTGATGCTTCAAACCCGATCTCAATCCCGGCTTTTTGCGCAGCATTGAATATTTCATTGCCCTCTGTTGCCAGAAGCGCTTTGTTTGCAGTCACTATATGTTTGCCATTTCTTATTGCTGTAAGGATAAAGTCCTTTGCCGGTGATATCCCACCTATAAGTTCTGCAACAATGTCTATCTCTGGATCATTGAGCACAGAATGCACATTTTTTGTGATCATACCTTTTGGTAGTTTTATGCCTCTGTCTTTTTTTATATCACGCACAGCAACTCTTTTAACCTGTATATCAAAACCGAGTCTTTCCCTTAGAATATCCCTGTTCTCAAGGAGAATACGGACCGTGCCTTTACCTACTGTTCCAAACCCGATAATTCCAACAGAGATTATATTTTTTTTCAACGTTATCAACACTCCAATCTATTAAAAGTTGTCATAAATATTTCTTCAGGGTATGTTTAATACCTTTTGTTGCCTGCCTTATCCTGTGTTCATTTTCAACAAGCGCAAATCTCACAAAATTGTCACCTCCTTCTCCAAATCCGATTCCAGGGGAGACGGCAACTTTTGCTTCTCTAATAAGTAGCTTTGTAAATTCGAGAGATCCCATTTTCTTCAAAGGTTCGGGAATCTCTGCCCATACAAACATTGTTGCCTTTGGAGGAACAACATTCCACCCAGCTTTGTGCAAACCTTTTATAAGTTCATTTCGTCTTGATTCATATGTTTTTCGTATATTCTCAACGCAATCCTGTGGCCCACGCAATGCAATAATACTCGCAATCTGAATAGGCTGGAACATTCCATAATCGAGATAACTCTTTATCTTTGTGAGAGCTCCTACAATCTCCTGATTACCGACACAAAAGCCTACTCTCCAACCTGCCATAGAATAACTCTTTGTCATTGAAAAAAATTCAACTCCAATTTCCTTAGCGCCAGGAACTTGCAAAAAACTTGGTGCCTTATAACCGTCGAATACAAGATCTGCATATGCAAGGTCATGTATTACGATAAGATTATTTTCTTTTGCAAAATCAACTACTTTTTTAAAGAAACCAAGACCCTCCACAACCTGTGTCGTTGGATTATGAGGAAAATTTATAATAAGCATTTTTGGCCTTGGCCATGAAGACTTGTATGCCTTTTCCAACTCTTCGAAGAAATCAATTCCTTCCCCGATGGGTATGCTTCTCACTTCACCACCAGCTATGATTACACTGTAAGGATGTATTGGATATGCAGGAGCCGGTGTCAGAACTACATCTCCTGGACTTACAGTGGCAAGAACAAGATGTGAAAGTCCTTCTTTTGATCCAATTGTTACAACAGCCTCGAGTTCCGGGTCGAGAATAACATTATAACGTCTGGCATACCATTCGCAGATTGCATTCCTTAATTGTGTAATTCCCTTTGATGCAGAATACCTGTGATTTTTGGGATTTTGTGCAGCTTCGCAAAGTTTATCAATTATATGTTTAGGGGTTGCACCGTCAGGATTTCCCATCCCGAGGTCGATAATATCTTCACCACGGTGTCTCGCTTCAATTTTCAGCGCATTTACAATGCTGAAGACATAAGGTGGAAGTCTCTTGATTCTGTTAAAGTCGAACATATTTATTTACTCCATTTCAATTATTATACATCTCCTCTGCATTCATTGAACTCCTGACGAGAGGTGCAGAAGCAGCATATTTAAAACCGATTGAAATAGCTTCGAGCCGAAGCTTTTCGAAAACCTCAGGCTTTATATACTCAACAACAGGAATGTTTGCTTTTGAAGGTCTCATGTACTGACCTATTGTAATAAAATCACACCCAGAATATCTAAGATCCTTAAGCACATTTTTAACCTCAAGCAATGTTTCCCCCAGGCCGAGCATAATACCTGACTTTGTAAGTATGTGTGGTTTCTGTTTTTTTGCTTCTTTAAGTATATCAAGAGAACGTCTGTAATCCGCAGCAGGCCTGATTGAAGGATAAAGTCGAGGCACGGTTTCGATATTATGATTAAAAACATCAGGGTTTGAATCGAGCACTGTTTTGAGATGATTAATATTGCCCTGAAAATCAGGAGTGAGAACCTCAACCTTTACGCCGGGAAGATAATTTTTTACAGATGATACTGTTTTAGCAAAATGTCCTGCCCCCCCGTCAGGAAGGTCATCTCTTGTTACAGAGGTAATCACCACATATCTGAGCTTTATCTCCTGAGCAGCCTTCCCAATGTTTTCCGGTTCATCAGCATCCGGGGGCTCAGGAGGCGAAGATTTTATAGAGCAGAAACTACAGTTCCGGGTGCACTTAGAGCCGAGTATCATAAATGTCGCTGCAGGTTTGGTGAAGCATTCAGTAATATTAGGGCACCTCGCCTCTTCACAGACTGTATTAATACCATACTTTCGTAAAATCTTTTTTGTGTCATGAATTTGCCCGAGACGAATTTTTGATTTTATCCAGTATGGAGAGCATCTTCTATTTCTTTGTAAAACCTTTGTTTCATCAAACATAATGATTAAAAATAAAAGAAAACAATAACTTTGTCAAATTTCTTTTTCTTTTGCCTCGTCCCATAATTTATCCATTTCCTCAAGTGTCATATCTGAGATTTTCCTACCCTGTTCCGCTGCTTTCATCTCTATATAACGAAACCGGTGGATGAATTTGGTGATAGTTTTACGATGAGCATCTTCAGGATTCACTCCAATGAATCTTGATAAATTAACAAGCATAAAAATTATGTCACCAAGCTCATCTTCTATTTCTTGTTGTTTGCCAGATTTTATAGCATTTTTGAGTTCGTTTATTTCCTCATCAACTTTCTTTAAGACATCCTCAACCCTTTCCCAATCGAAACCTACCTTTGCAGCCCTTTTCTGAAGACGATATGCCCTCAGAAGAGAAGACATTGCCTTTGGAACTCCCTCAAGGATTGAATCCCGGAGTTTGCCCTCCTGTTTTTTTAAAACCTCCCATTGTTTTATAACCTCTTCGGGAGTTTTGCATTCAGTATCTCCGAAGACATGCGGATGCCTTATAACCATTTTTTTCACTATCTTTTCTAATACATCAGACATCTCAAACTCTTTATTCTCTTTTGCTAACTGACACTGGAACACGATTTGAAACAAAAGGTCGCCAAGTTCCTCTTTTATTTTTTCAGGGTCATCCTCTTCGATCGCTTCAATAAGTTCATAAGCTTCTTCTATTATGTAAGGTTTCAGGGATTCACGCGTCTGTTTCTTATCCCATGGACATCCTTTATCACTTCTGAGTTTTTCCATTATTGCTATGAGTTCTTTAAAATCCATATGTCTTTTTTTTATGAAGAGCAGATATCCAGTATTATCTCCCTTTCATCCATGTCTACCCTGTCAATCCTTACCCTTAATTCTTTTCCGATAGAAAATGAATGCTTTGTGTGTCTGCCTACGAGACTCATTGATTGCTCATTGTATTGATAGAAATCATCACTCATATATGATACATGAAGGAATCCTTCAACAAAAAATTTTTTTAATCTTACTTTCAATCCATAGGGAGTGACACTCACAACCTTTGCATCAAATTCTTCTCCAACCTTATCCTTCATAAGCCATACTCTCATTGCCTCTATAACCTCTCTCTCTGCTTTATCTGCAAGGCGTTCCATACGGGAAGACTGGAAAGAAATATCAGGTAAAAGTTTATTTAAATCCTGAATGCGTTTTTTCGAAAGATGTTTTTTATCTAACACCTCCCGTAAAATTCGATGAACAATAAGATCAGGATAACGCCTTATTGGTGAAGTAAAGTGTGTATAGCATTTTGATGCAAGACCAAAATGTCCAATGTTAATGTGTGAATACCTTGCCTGTTTAAGACTTCTTAAGATTAAATAATGTATTACTTCTTCCTCGGGTTTTCCTTTTATCCCTCTAAGTATATCAGGAAAATCTTTTGGTTTTAGAGGATGCTTTGATTTCCATATTGATCTAATAAACTTGAAGATATCCTTAAATTTTAGCGGATCTGGCTCTTCATGAATCCTGTATATCATTGGAATCTCAAGGCTTTTAAGATATTCTGATACAGCCTCGTTTGCAGCGATCATAAATTCTTCTATCATGATATGTGCAAAGTTTCGTTCAGCTCTTAAGATAGCCTCTGGCATACCCTGTATATCGAGAAGAACCTCTGGTTCAGGCAGGTCAAAATCAAGACTTCCCCTTTGAAGCCTGTTGTTTCTGAGCAAGCCACAGAGTTCTGCCATCAAATCAAAAGTGTGAAGAAGATAATCGTATTTCCTCCGTTCAGCAGGATCGTTATCAATAAGTATTTTTCTGACAGATGTATAAGTCATTCGTTCATTGCTGACTATAATACTTGGATAAAATTTTGAATCGAGTCTGTTCCCATTCCTGTCAAAATCCATTTCAATTGTGAAGGTTAATCGTTCTACTTTCGGTTTTAGACTGCAAATATCTTCAGATAATTCTTTTGGTAGCATTGGTAAAACCCTATCAGGAAAATATATGCTTGTTCCTCTTTCCCTTGCTTCTAAATCTAATGCAGAATTCCAGACTACATAGAAACTAACGTCAGCAATATGGACGTAAAGTTTGTATCCATGCATGGTGAGTTCGATAGAAACAGCATCGTCAAAGTCACGTGCGCGTTCGCCATCAATAGTCATAGTGGGAAGCAGTCTCAGGTCTTTTCTTTTTAATTCTGCTCCATATTTAAATCTTCGATTATTTTTAATGAGGAGTTCCGCTTCTTCAAGCACATTTTTAGGAAATCTTCTTGGTAGATTGAACTCATCAATAATAGCCTCTACATCTGCTTTTGGATTTTCAGGTTTTTCCAGAATTTTCACAATCCTGCCAGAGAGCGGTTTTCTATCTGTTGGATAATTGATTATTTCAGCAATTACCATATCGCCATTTTTGGCATTCCCTTTTTCTTTGTCGGGTATATGTATATCAAAATGAATAGATTTATCTTTGGGTTTAACATAAAAACCTGTTTTTGTAACCTCAAATTTTCCAGCAATTCTTGTATAAGCCCTTTCGAGTATTCTGATTATCTGACCCTCTCTTTTTTTCCAGTTTTCAATGCGAACAAGCACTCTGTCGTTACTCAATGCCCCGAGTTTTGACCTGGCTGGGATAAAAATATCCCTCTCTCCCGGTTTTTCAAGAATTACAAAACCATATCCATCTTTATGAGATTCAAAATAACCAGTTACAAGGTTCATTCCCTCAGATAGACCGTAAAGCCCTTTTCTTGTTCGAACAATATCTCCTTCGCGGACCAAAATATTCAAAATTCTTCTAAGGGCTCGTATTTCTGATCTGCTGAGTTTTAGAATAAAAGCAATCTCTCTAAAACTGAGAGGTTTTGTTATTGTCTCCTTGAAAAAATTGATTACAGATTCTTGAGTTACCATATCTTTTATTTTACGGTATTTCTATTCAAAAGTTTTTTAGTATAAGGGAATCCTATAATAAGCTAACAGAGAATTATCAAATTGTCAGCACCCATCACTCACAATGACGTTTTCTACCGGCAGATTTTAAAGATAACCAAATTATTGACAGGTTTTGTTAATTGTGATACTTTCAATAGTAAAGAAAATGTCTGAAAAAGCAGCCATAATTAAAGAAGCTCAAAAGTATCTTGCCCGTGGCCAGATAGATAAAGCTATTGCTGAATGGGAGAAACTTGTAAAAGAATTTCCTGATGGAAATACATATAATACCATCGGTGATCTTTATCTGAAAAAAAACGATAAAGATAACGCAATAGATTCTTATCATAAGGCTGCAAATTTTTTCAGACAAGAAGGATTTTCTTTAAAGGCATTAGCACTTTACAAAAAGATATTGAATATAAACCCATCGGATGCAATATCTCTTATTGCACTTGGAGAGTTAAATGAAGGCAAAGGACTTGTTACTGATGCTATAAAGTTTTATCTTGCAGCGGCTGATACACTTTCCAAAAAGGGACAAAAAGAAAAGCTGATTGAAATATACGAAAAGATACTTTCCCTATCTTCATCCAATATACCACTCAGGAGCAAGATTGCAGAAGTTTATATGAAAGAAAATCTTATAGCCGATGCTGCAAGACAGTATCTGACTATTGCGAGAATCTATTCTGAAAAGGGAGATACAGAAAATTCTTTAAATTATTATCAGAAGACACTTGATATTCAGCCTGTTAATAAAGATGCAATACTCGGTATAATTCAGATCTATGAAAAGATTGGTGAAAATGCCAAGGCTATTGAACAGATTAAGGAAGCTGTTAGTTTATTCCCACAGGATACAGAGATTCTTTTCAAGTCTGCTGAATTACATAGGGCTGCTGACCGTTTTGAAGAAGCCCGTGAATATTTAATAAACCTCCTTGAAGTAGAACCGGCAAATATTAAAGCCAAAAGACTAATTGCTGATACATATATTAGTGAAGGTAATAAAGAAAAGGCGTGGGAAGAATTTCTTCCAATACTTGACGAAATCCTTCTTGAAGAAAAATATGAAGATGCTATAAAAATTTTAGAGTATTTTAAAGATATAGATCCAATTGAGACAGGGAAACGGCTTGTTTCGCTCTATATCCAACTTGGTGATTATTTACAGATAGTACGTGAACTTACTTTTCTTGGAGATAAATATGATGAAATAGGAAAGCCGAGGGAAGCTCTTAATTGTTATAAAGAAGCATTAAAAATGGCACCTGATGATGAAGTGCTTAATTCTAAAATCATTGAGCTTGAAGGTGAAGTTATAAAACAGGAACAAATTACGATAGAAGCTGAAAAAACGCTTGATGAGGCGATAATAGAGGCTGATATATTTTTAAGATACGGACTTTATGAAAATGCAAAAGCGCTTCTCGAAGTATTTAAATTCAAAGAACCAGAAAATATAGAATTGCATTTAAAGTTAAAGTCTCTTTATATTGACACGCAAGATAAAGAACAGGCAATTGCAGAATGTCTTATCTTGTATGAACTCTATAAGAAAAGTGGAGAATTTGAAAAGAGCCAGCAGGTTATAAAAGAGGCTTTTGAAATAAATCCAGAAGACCCCCGACTTTCAGGTTTGACATTGCCAACACCAGCTGAGGAAGAAGTGGATGTTACAAAACCATCGGAAAAGCCTTCAATTGATGATTACAGCGAGGAAATCTCAGAAGCAGAATTTTATTCACGACAGGGGTTGCTCGATGAAGCGAGGGAAATTCTGGAAAGACTGCAGACAATTTTCCCAGATAATGAAGAAATAGCTCAGAAGCTTAATGCAATTGGACATGTAACAGAGGTCGAAAAAGTATCTGCTGAAACTGAGATGATTACAAAAGAGCAAATGTTTGCAGGAGAAGAAATTCTTGAAGCAGAAGAAATCGCGGAGCCAACTCTTGATAGTGATGTTATGGACATTTTTAACGAATTTAAAAAAGGACTTGAAAAAGAGCTCGAAGCAGAAGATTATGAGACCCATTACAATCTTGGTATTGCATATAAGGAGATGGGATTAATAGACGATGCTATCAGGGAATTCCAGATTTCCCGTAATGATCCGAAAAAGTTTGTCTCATCTTCAAATATGCTTGGCCTATGTTATATGGAGAAAGGACTATATTCGCTCGCAGTTGAGGTTCTCAAGAATGCTGTTGAGAAGATGGAAGATCGTGGAGAATCTTATTGGGCAATGAAATACGATCTTGCAGAAGCTTATGATAAAAATGGTAATATAAAAGAAGCCCTTGAAACTTTTACAGAAGTTTATGGATGGAATTCTAAATTCAGAGATGTTTCTGATAAGATAAGTCAGCTAAGTTCCAAACATGTAGAGGGGGATGAACACAAGAAGATTAAGGACAGGAAGGACAGGGTTTCTTATATATAAATGGATTACCTTGAATACTATGGTCTGAAAGAGCATCCGTTCTCAAATGTAGTTGACAGCAGGTTTTACTTTAATAGCCGTCAACATACAGATGCCCTCATAAAACTTAAATATGCAATAGATACAAGAAAAGGTCTTGCTGTTGTTATTGGTGGAATTGGGACTGGGAAGACAACTCTGGCAAGAAGATTACTTGAGGAACTGGATGAGAATATATATGAAGCAGCCTTACTTGTAGTTGTGCATTCCAGTGTAAGTTCAGAGTGGCTCTTTAGAAAATTTGCAGTACAACTTGGAGTTAAGGAGGTTGTTAACGATAAGATAGAACTGCTCAGCCAGATTTATAAAAGACTTACAGAGATTAACGAAGAAGGTAAGAAATCAATAGTAATGATAGATGAGGTGCAAATGTTGAATTCGAAGGAGATTATGGAAGAATTCAGGGGTCTTTTAAATATGGAATCACCTGATGGAAAGATGCTGAATTTTATATTTTTTGGTCTATCCGAACTTGAAGATGTCCTTGCTCTCGACGAGCCATTAAAACAGAGGGTGGCTGTAAAGATAAGACTGAAAGAGTTTTCAGAAGCTGATGCAAAAGATTACATCAGACATAGATTAAAGATTGCCGGATGTGATAATAATGTTTTTTCTGATGATGCAATAAAGCAGATTTACAAATATACGCATGGGGTTCCTCGTCTTATAAACACTGTTTGTGATAATGCACTTCTTGAAGGATATCTTGCGAAGCTGAACATTGTTGATGGATCTGTTATAAGAACAGTTGCAGTTGACCTTGGTTTAAACTCAGAGAAAAAATAAAATCTCCTCGATATCTAAAGTTACAACATATTGAATAAATTCTATTCGGATCTTTGAAGGATACCAAACTTCTTTGATTCTTTCAGGTTTTTCATAAAAGATACGGAGTTCCCTTCCGTCCATGAGGGTAATGGTCTGTTTTAAGGGTAATTTTGTTCCCTTATCCAGCCATACCTTTCTGAAAGTGTTTTTTAGCAGATAGGAATCACTTTGTTCAGTCATCTCGAAATCTGTCATATCCCACCAGAAAAGACAATCTCTGAACCCCTCGGTTAGTATTGTAGACTTATTCCTGTCAATCACGGGATTGCTTTTTACTTCATTGTTCATGGAGGTCATCTCGAATCTGAGGAAGCCTAAGTAATAAATGCGCAAAGTCATATCCCCATTCTTTGATATAGTCAGAAAACCATCTCCCTTATACTTTAATCCATCATTCTCAAAGGTGATGGAGAATATCGTTTCAATAGACGAAATATTTCTCTTTGAAGAAATAAGATCCTCCACATTTATAACCGTATATGCAGGTGATTCTACACGGTGAGGTGTGCAGGAGAAGAATACAAGAAAAATGCTAATTGAAAATAGCTTCAAGAGATTCTTCAACATTTCTGACTCCTCTGATTTCAAGCCCGAATCTGTCTTTTATTTTTTCCGCATTTCCTGATGGAATGACAGCCTTCTGAAAACCGATCTTTGATGCTTCTTTCATTCTTGCCTCTGCCTGGGAAACTGCTCTTATTTCTCCTGAAAGACCGACCTCACCGAAAAGGAAAAGTTTTGGATCTATCGGGGCATCTCTCAATGATGAGACAACCGTAGCAATAATGCCGAGATCAACAGCAGGTTCGACAATTTTTAATCCTCCCACAACATTTACGAATACATCCATGCCCCCGAGATGTATTCCTGCTCTTTTCTCAAGGACTGCAACGAGTAGATTTACCCTGTTGAAGTCAACTCCCATAGAGGTTCTTCTGGGCATTCCGAAATTTGTAAGAGATACGAGTGCCTGAATCTCGACCATAAGCGGTCTAGTACCTTCAATGCTTGCTACTACTGTTGAACCGGAGACGTGCAAAGGTCTTTCGAGGAGAAAAAGCTCTGAAGGGTTTTCGATTTCGAGGAGTCCGGCATCTGTCATCTCAAAAATTCCTATCTCGTTTACAGAACCAAAACGATTTTTTACCGCACGGAGTATCCTGTATGAATGGCTACTGTCTCCTTCAAAATAAAGGACTGTATCAACAATATGTTCGAGCACACGTGGTCCTGCAATAGCACCTTCTTTTGTTACATGACCAACAATGAATACCGGGATATTTGTCTTTTTTGAAAAGAACATCAGCTTTGATGCACATTCTCTTACCTGGCTTACAGAACCGGGTGCCGAGATGATCTCTTCTGTATATACAGTCTGTATAGAATCAATAACCAAAGCCTTCGGTTCAATTTTCAAAGATGTATGCAAAACAGCCTCAATAGAGGTTTCAGCAAGCAGGATGATATCATCTGAGTTAATTGACATTCTGTCAGCTCGGATCTTTATTTGATCTGGAGATTCTTCAGATGAGACATAAAGAACTTTGTCGCCTTTTTCTGATAAACCAGAGAGAGTTTGTAGTAAAAGGGTTGATTTTCCTATACCTGGATCGCCTCCAATTAGAATTACAGAACCTCCAACCACACCGCCTCCGAGAACTCTATCAAGTTCTCTTATACCAGTTGATGCCCTCTGGCCTTGTTGACTCCTGATTGAACTTAAAGATTGAGGGGCAGATTTCCCGAGATTAGGACTAATATCAGCATGCCGGGAACGTATCTCTTTTTTTTCTTCAGCAAAGCTGTTCCATTCTCCGCAATCCGGGCATTTGCCGAGCCATTTCGGGCTTGTATAACCACAAGACTGACACTGAAAAAAGGTTTTGGTTTTTGCCATTTGAACTATTGGTATTATACCAGATACAGGAGCACATGGACTTGCCCTGTCTTGCTTTCCGTCTGTCGAAATTTTATTTGGACAAGTTTGGTTACATTATATATTAAGAATCTCCATCCCTTTGCCGAGATGGTATGCCTTTTTTATTGCGTTGCAAACGAACTCTTTTGCTTTTTTTGCTGCTTCAAGTGAAGTGTAATCAAGGGCAAGGAGGGCAGTTATTGCAGCAGAAAATGCACATCCGGTGCCGTGGTATTCACCTTTCAGCTTTCTACTTTCTACAATGTGGAAAGCTCCATCATAATAAAGGTCAACCGCTGTCTCTTTAAAGTGACCACCCGTAATGATAATAACATCAGCCCCCATATCTTTAAGAACCCTCACAGCTTCTTCCATCCCTTTCCTATCTTCAATCATTATTCCGGTAAGAACGGATGCCTCATATATGTTAGGGGTTATAACCTTTGACAGAGGGAAGAGGGTTTTCTTAATTGCATCTATAGTTCCATTCTCAACAAGTGAAGTGCCGGATGAAGAGATAATTACCGGATCGATTACAAGGTTTTTAAGTGAATATTTATTTATCAAATCAGCTATAATCTTAACAGCATCAACGCTGTAAACCATTCCTATCTTGAGTGCATCTGGTTTTATATCAGACAGGAGTGTTACAAACTGTTTTTTAATCGCATTTTTATCAGCAGAAAAGATGGCTTCAATACCTTGTGTGTTTTGAGCGGTGATGGCAGCCACAACAGATAAACCGTGTATGCCAAATGCTCTGAATACTTTCAGGTCTGCCTGAATGCCTGCACCGCCTGTCGGGTCAGAGCCTGCTATGGTGAGTGCTGTTTTCATTACTTTTTTTCTTTCCCTTTCTTTAATGCTCTCTCCACTGTCCTAATTGCACAGAACTCGCCGCACATACTACATACATCCTGCTCCGAAGGCGGTGCCTCTGAACGCCATTTTCTTACCCTTTCAGGATCAAAGCTTAAAGAAGCCTGGCCTTCCCAGTCGAGATTCTTCCTGTATTCAGCCATTTTTTTGTCACGTTCGACTGCTGAAGGGATTCCTTTTGCAATGTCAGCAGCATGTGCAGCAATTTTCGAAGCTATAAGTCCTTCTTTGACATCTTCGATGTTCGGCAACCTTATGTGTTCAGCTGGTGTTACATAGCATAGGAAGTCAGCACCTGCAGCACCTGCAATCGCACCTCCTATGGCTGCAGCAATATGATCGTATCCCATTGCAACGTCTGTAACCAGAGGGCCGAGCACATAGAATGGTGCACCTTTGCAAATCTCTTTCTGGATTTTTATGTTCAATTCTACTTGATTCAGAGGTACATGCCCAGGCCCTTCTATAATTGTCTGAACTCCTACATCGAGTGCTCTATCCCGTAACTCACCAATGGTCAGAAGTTCTTCAATCTGACTTCTGTCTGTTGCATCTCCAAGGCAACCAGGACGTAACCCATCGCCAAGGCTTAACGTCAAATCATATTCTTTCGCAATATCGAGAAGTCTGTCGTAGTACTCATAGAGTGGATTTTCTTTATCGTTGTAGATAATCCATTCGAGAAGAAATGAACCACCACGGCTTACAACATCTAAAATCCGGCCTTCATTTTGTAATCTTTCTATAGCCTTTTTTGTTACTCCACAGTGAACAGTAATAAAGTCTACGCCTTCTTCAGCGTGTGCTTTGATAACAGTGAAAATATCATCAGCAGTCATTTTAGCTATTCTGCCGTATTTCTCCACAGCGATTATTGCTGCTTCATATATAGGAACTGTTCCGACAGTTAGGGGAGATTTTTTGAGGATCAGCCTTCTTATTTCTTTCATAGATCCTCCGGTTGAGAGATCCATTACAGCATCTGCCCCATATCTGACAAGAAGATCAAGTTTCTTTTCTTCATCTTCAAAGGAAACCCTATCTTTTGATGTTCCTATGTTTGCATTGACCTTTGTTTTCAATCCCCTACCAATTCCAATAGGTTTTATCTTGCGAATTGTGTTTACAGGTATGACAGTAAGTCCCGATGCAATATCAGAAGCAAGTTTTTCAGGCGAGATGGATTCAGAAGTTGATACTTCTTTCATCTCATCGGTGATAACTCCTTTTTTTGCTAATTCAATCCTTGTCATTTCAGCAACCTCATAAATTCTTGAGTTGTTTCGTGAATATTTTTAGATGCGAGGATTGCAGAGATTAATGCAATACCATCAGCACCTGCATCTATTACTTCTTTGACCTTATCAGGTTTTATACCGCCAATAGCTAATATCTTTATGGAAATGTGCATTTTCAAATCACGGATAATATCAACTCCAGTCGTATTTTTATATTCCGGTTTCGAAGTAGTTTGATAAATTGGGCCGAAGGTGATGAAATCAGCACCTGCTTTTTCTGCATTAATAGCTTCTTCAATATTATGAGTGGATACTCCAATTAAGAGATTATTTTTAGTAATCTTTTTAACTGCATCCACAGGAATACTGTTTTGACTGAGATGAATTCCATCAGCATTAACAGCAAGGGCAACATCTGCTCTGTCATTGATAAACAGTTTTGCTTCATATTCTCTTGTCAGATTTCTCAGCCATAGTGCCATTTCGAAGACTTCCTTTACTGTTAAATCTTTTTCCCTTAATTGAATCGCTTTCACGCCGGCTTTAAGAGCATCTTCGAGTGCTAAATATAATGAACACTGCGTCGAAAATAATTTTCTGTCAGTGATGAGATATAAATTGAAATCAATATTAGACATTTCAAAATCATCATAAAACAAAAAACCGTATCCCTGAAGGATACGGTAATTTTTCCCATTCCCTACGCCGGCATTATCCGTATCAGGTTCATGGGGTCTTTTTCGCCAATGACGAAAAACTCTCAGGCTTTGAGCCTCCCCCAGGGTTTATTTTTAATATAAATAAATTTTATAAAGTTGTCAACTTAATACATTTATTTTGTGTGCGTGACATCCAGCCCCGAAGCCGTTATCAATATTCATAACAGCAATCCCAGGAACACATGAGTTGAGCATAGCGAAGAGTGGAGTGAGTCCGCTGAAATTCGTTCCATATCCTACAGATGTTGGAACTGCTATAATTGGTTTATCAACAAGACCACCTACAACAGATGGCAAGGCTCCCTCCATGCCGGCAACAACAATAATTACACGTGCAGTGGTAAGTGTTTTTTTGATATCCATAAGTCTGTGGATTCCTGCTACACCGACATCATAAATAGTCTCTGTTTTACTACCAAGAAAAGAGGCAGTAACAGCAGCCTCTTCAGCAACAGGGATATCAGATGTCCCGGCAGAAATAACAAGCACATGACCCTTTTTCTTTTTATAACTGTTTGCTTCAATAACACCTGATAGAGGATGAAATATAGCATTCCTGATATTTAGTTTTGCATATATCTCTTTAGATGCTTTAGTAATTAACAATCTATTATTCTTTTTATAGATGGATCTGGCAATTTTGACTACGTCATCAACATGTTTTCCTTTTGCGAATACCACCTCAGGTATACCCTGCCTGAGCTGTCTGTGATGGTCAACCCGTGCAAAAGATATATCCTCAAATGGAAGGTGCTTTAATTTTTTGATTGCGGTATCAATGCTCATACTTCTGCTTTGTACCGATTTAAGTAATTTCTTTATTGTTATGATGTCCATTTATCCATAAAACTCAGATTTCAGTGAACGTTCCATTAAATCTTTTACAGCAAGAGAAGGTTCTTTATTTTGATAAAGAACTTTATATATCTGTTCAACGATTGGCATCTCAATGTTATACTTTTTTGAAAGTTCATATGCAGATTCTGCTGTTGTAACTCCTTCAGCAACACTTCTTGTCTGATTCAGAATTTCACCGAGTTTCATACCCTGCCCGAGTTTTAAACCAACTGTGTAATTCCTTGATAGAGGGCTTGTGCAAGTGAGTACAAGATCCCCTATGCCGCTTAATCCTGAGAATGTTTTTTCTTTTGCTCCCATTGCAATGCCAAGCCTTGTCATCTCAACAAGCCCTCTGGTTATAAGTGATGCCCTTGCATTGTTCCCGAGCCCGAGACTGTCAGCAATGCCTGCTGCTATTGCAAAAACATTTTTCAAAGCACCGCCGAGTTCAACGCCAAGTATATCATCGTGGGTATAGACTCTGAAATTGTTAATATTGAATATTTCTTGCAGAATGATTCCATCATTTTTATTTTCTGTAGCAATAGTTACAGCAGTGGGAAGTTTTTTAATTACCTCTTTTGCAAAACTAGGTCCTGAGAGAACAGCAATAGATTGATTTGTCATTTCTTTCAATATTAAAGAAACTGTCAGAAGAGTGCCTCTTTCTATTCCCTTAGATGCACTTATAATCAGTTTCTTTTCTGTAATATAAGGAACTGCTTCTTTAAATACTGAACGCGTATATTGTGCAGGCACGGCATTTAATAAATAGCGGGCGTTCTTCACAGCATCACTAATTTCATTTGTTATCTTTAACATATCGGGAATGGTTATCTCAGGTAAATATAAGCTGTTGACTCTTGTTCTATCGATAATTTCTGCAAGCTTTTTTTCATGAACCCATAGAGTTACATCGTATCCCTTTTGTGATAGTAAACATGCAAGGGTTGTCCCCCAACTTCCAGCTCCGATTACACTAATGTAACTCATGGTCTTTGATTATGAGCTTTCTCAATTTTTGCCCATGTATCACGCAATTTTACTGTCCTGTTGAAAACCAATTTACCTTTATCTGAATCCAGATCAACACAGAAATAGCCCTGTCTTTCGAATTGATAATAATATCCAGGCAGTGAGCTGGTAAGACTTGGTTCAACACGGCAGTTTTTGAGTATTGTGAGAGAGTTCGGATTTATGTATGATTTAAAATCCTGACCTTCTTCAACATAACTTGGATTTTCCTTTATAAAAAGGTGATCGTATAATCGAACTTCTGCTTCGATACTATGCGATGCTGAAACCCAGTGTAAGGTTGATTTTACCTTACGGCCGTCTGGCGCATTTCCTCCCCTTGTTTCAGCATCATAAGTGCAATGAAGTTCAATAATCTCTCCGGTCTTTTCATTTTTTATAACATTGATACATCGTATAAAATATGCATATCTTAATCTTACTTCACGGCCAGGAGCAAGCCGGTAGAATTGTTTTGGTGGGTCTTCACGAAAATCATCTTTTTCTATATATAGAATACGTGAAAAAGGTACCTTCCGGGTTCCCATTGTGAGGTCTTCTGGATTGTTAATAGCATCCAGTTCTTCGACAAGGTCTTCAGGATAGTTGACTATGACTATTTTCAGTGGGTTTAATACTGCCATAACACGCGGAGCACGTTTGTTAAGATCTTCACGCAAACAGTGTTCAAGCAGTGCAATATCTACTATGCTCTCTCTTTTGGCGACCCCTATGCGTTCACAGAATTCTCTGATTGATTCTGGTGTATAACCCCTTCTACGTAGGCCTGATATTGTGGGCATTCTCGGATCATCCCACCCGTTAACATATCCACCTTCAACTAACTCGATAAGTTTTCGCTTGCTTAGAACTGTGTAACTCAGGTTAAGACGGGCGAATTCTATCTGCTGGGGATGATATATCCCTAATTCATCAAGAAACCAGTCGTAGAGGGGCCGATGATCTTCAAATTCCAGGGTGCATATTGAATGAGTGATACCTTCAATCGAGTCTGAAATACAATGTGCAAAATCATACATAGGATAAATACACCATTTATCTCCTGTGCGATGATGTTCTGTTTTAAGTATTCGGTATATAACAGGATCTCGCATATTTATATTTCCAGATTTCATATCAATTTTTGCCCGCAGTGTACGTGAACCATCAGGGAATTCACCTTTTTTCATGCGTTCAAATAAATTAAGATTCTCCTCTACTGACCGATTACGATAGGGACTGTCTTTCCCGGGTTCAGTAAGTGTTCCACGATACTCTTTTATTTCCTCCACACTTAAATCACAGACATATGCCTTGCCTTTTTTTATCAATTGCACTGCATACTGATAAAATTGCTCGAAGTAATCCGATGCATAATAGAGTCTATCTTCCCAATCAAAACCAAGCCACTTGACATCTTTCTTAATCGACTCAACATATTCTAATTCTTCTTTTGTCGGGTTAGTATCGTCAAAACGTAGATTACAGAGGCCTTTGAATTCTTTTGCAAGTCCGAAATTAAGGCATATGGATTTTGCATGACCTATGTGTAGATAACCATTAGGCTCAGGCGGAAATCTTGTATGTAGTCGTCCACCATATTTGTTGTTCTTCAAGTCTTCTTTGATAATTTCGCTTATGAAGTTCGAAGAAAAAGTTTTATCATTATCATCCATGTGTCATGACCTCATTCTGAATTGTCTTTATTGCCTTCTCTAATCTTTTCAGTGTCTTTTCTTTTCCTACAATCTCAAGTACCTCAAATATTCCAGGACTTTCTGTTTTCCCTGTTATTGCAACTCTCACAGGCTGTGCTATATTCCCGAGTTTCACATTCTGCTTTTCAGTAATGGATATAAATATTTTTTCTATTTCATTAGCGTTAAAATGATCGAGTAACTTGAGAGCTTCATTAACTTCAATCAAATGAGAAAGGTATTTTTCATTTAGAAACTTCTTTTTTGCCTTTTCGTTATATTCAATATCTTCAAGAATATAAAATTTGAGTGATTGAGCGAGTTCTAATAGAGTCTTTGAACGTTCTTTTAGTGTTGCTATTGCTTTGAATAACTGGATTCTGTCAATATCATTTTCCTGCCCAATAATTTGTTCTTTAAGAAGAAAGGGAATTACTAATTCTGCCAGTTCTTCATTTGTTGTGTTAATCATATATTGACTGTTCAGCCATAGAAGTTTTTCTGGATTGAATACTGCTGATGATTTACCTACATTTTCGAAAGAAAAATATTTTATTAATTCTTCCCGCATGAAAATTTCTTGATCCCCGTGAGACCAGCCAAGACGGACAAGATAGTTAACCAGCGCATCAGGCAGATATCCCATTTCACGGTAAGAAAGGACAGATGTTGCACCATGTCTTTTACTCAGTCTGGTTTTATCAGCTCCAAGAATCATCGGAAGATGTGCAAATTGTGGCAGGGTATATCCGAGTGATTTATATATATGAATCTGTTTTGGGGTGTTGTTAACGTGATCATCCCCTCTAATCACATGAGTAATATTCATATCTACATCATCTACAACAACAGTGAAATTATAAGTAGGCGTTCCATCAGACCTCATTATTATCAGGTCATCAAGCTGGGAATTTTCAAAAACTATTTCACCTTTAATCAAATCTTTTACTACAGTCTGACCTTCCCCGGGCATTTTGAACCTGATTGCTGGATTTGTCCCGGGTCTTTTATGTATCGAACTATCACCTTTATCCCTACACCGGCCGTTATATTTCGGAGATTCACCCTTTTTTAGTGCTTCCTGTCTCCTCTGCTCAAGTTCTTCAGGTGAACAATAACAATAGTATGCCTTTCCATCTTTTATGAGTTTATCTGCATAATTTCTATAGATTTCGAATCTGTCGGTCTGTCTGAAAGGTCCTTCATCCCAATCAAGTTTAAGCCACTTCAATCCTTCAATAATCGAATGGATGTAATCCTCGGTTGACCTTGATCTGTCAGTATCTTCAATTCTTAAGAGAAAAACACCATTATTATGTTTTGCGAAAAGCCAGTTAAATAGTGCAGTTCTTGCCCCTCCTATATGAAGATGACCTGTTGGACTCGGTGCGAATCTTACTCTTACCATTCCTCTTTTTCACCAAACATTCTGATTATTATACCCCAAACATTACAAACCCTATTCATAATACCTTCTTGATTTCTAATTTTAAAAACCTTTTTGTTGTCTGAGATACCCTAAACCTTTCATCTCCTCTGAAGCCGGCTATCCATACAATGCTGTCTCCGGAAATAACAATTGGGATTGCATTTCGTTCATCCCTTGGTACCTTTTCATCCACAAAATAGTCCTGAAGCTTCTTTCTCTTACCAAATCCCATTGGATAAAAGTAATCACCTTTCTGCCTTGAACGAACGGTAAGATTTGTCCCGGTCTTATCCAGATCCAGAATGATCGATGTTTTCCCATCTACATGATTAGCCGCATTATCCATTATATTAGCTTTGATTACAAATTTATTTTCCCTTGAGACAACTTCACCAGGAACCTGGAGGGAAAGAGTCCCTAATTTATGAGGTTGTTTTGAGGTAAGGATAAGGATAGCGTAATCCTTTATAACTCTGAGTCCTTTTGGAAGATATATCCTGTCACCTGGTTTGCCGTTCCTTATGAGCTCGATAATGTCTTCAATATGAATGAAATTGACACCGCGAAGACCTTTTGTCTCATCTATGACTCTGCGTAAAACCCTTCGCATAATAGGCTTATCCATAATTTCGAATGGTGTAAGAAATAGCTCAACATGATCCTGGGTTTTTCTGCTGAAAAGTTTCATCATTGTTTTAGTAACAATGATCTCAAAATATTTTTCTTCTTCTCTGAAGATGGTGGCAGTTTTTGAAAGAGCTCTGCAAATATCAGGGTTCATGTTCTTCAGTATAGGTAAAACTGAAAGTCTTATTTTATTCCGTAAATAATCCTTTTTAAGGTTAGAAGAATCGATAATAAAATCAATTTTTCTTTCATCAAGAAATTGTTCAATCTCTTTTCGCTCAATCTCAATCAGTGGTCTTATGATACTACCTCTAACAGGCGGGATACCTGCAAGCCCTGTCGGTCCAGTGCCTCTGATGAGCCGTATTAAAACAGTCTCTGCCTGATCATCTGCATTATGACCGAGAGCAATTTTAGTTGCTTTTATATTATTCGCGGTTTCTTCATAAACCCTGTATCGCAATTGTCTGGCTGCTTCATGTCTATTAATACCTTCATCCTTTGCATAAGTGATAACATCAATCTGCGATTTCATAAAGGGTATATTGATTAGTTTGCACATTTTTTCGCAGAAAGTGATTTCTGATGGGATTTCTTCTGGCCTTAATCCATGGTCAATATACAGAGCATGTATATCAAGTTTAAACATTTCTTTCAAGTCATTGAGAACATGAAGTAAACATGAAGAGTCGGGCCCTCCTGAGAGCCCTACTAAGATTTTATCATTATTTTGAAGCATAGAGTATTTTCGGGCAGTAGCAATTACCTTATTGATCAAGTTGGGAAACAAGTTCTTTCAGCTCCATGTATTATCTATTAAACTATTAAGATACTCTTCCCATTCTGTTGGCAGGAGATATTTCTTCTTATTGTTACAGGCCTTACATGCAGGAACAAGATTTGTTCTTATAGATTTGCCTCCACGGATTATCGGAACGATATGATCCATTGTCAATTTATCTGGAGAAAACTTTTTGCCACAGAAATAGCAAATACCAGCAGCACATTTCCGCTTCCACCATTGAGATCTGCGCAGTTTTTGCGCTTTCAGTTTTTCTCTTTTTATATCTGCTTGAGTAATATCTGATAAAAAAGGCTCCATTAGTGTTTAGAAAAATTTGCCCAGATTACCTAAGCCTGGCAACTGTAAACCACCGGTGATTTTTGACATTTCACTGTTAACCATCTCCTGTGCCCTTCGAAGTGCTTCGTTAACAGCCGCCATAACAAGATCCTGAAGCATCTCAACATCATCTGGGTTCACAACGTCTTTTTCAATTTTAATAGAAACGATTTCCATTGCACCACTGGCGACTACCGTGACCATTCCACCTCCTGCAGTTGCTTCTACAGTCTTTTTCTTTGCTTCTTCTTGAATTTCAGCCATTCTGGTCTGAAGCTTCTGAGCTTCACGCATGATATCTCCGAGCATTTTCTTTGACATTATAACCTCCATTCAACCCCTTAATAACACTTATAATAGTGGAATCAAGAAGGGTTATCTATTCTTTCCCTTTTTCTGTTACTGGATAAACATCAACAATTTTTCCCTCAAAAAGTTCAAGCACCTTTTTGATAACAGGATCGTTTAGAACTTCCTCCTTAAAGTTTTTTTTATGAACAGTTTTTTTCTTGCTGATTTCCAGATCAATTTTGGCAGTACTGCCGAGTTCTTCTGATAGCATTTGTTCTATGCGGTTTGTATTCTTTTTAATGGAATCAGCGAAAATAGTATCTCCTCCATTCAATTCAAGAATAAGTCTGTTGCCATCTACTTTAATTTCTGCTTTCAAGAGTTTTGATGAAAGTGGTGGTTCAATCTTTTTAATTACCTTTTCCCAAGCTTCTTTTATGAGAAAGTCGTTCTTGATACTATTTACAGATTCATTTATTATTTTTGTTGAAGAACTATCTTTTTCTAAAGACAGAATATCTGCATCACATTTTTGAAGCTTATTACTTTGAGCATCTTTAAACTGAGCTTGTTTTATGTAATCATCAAAGTGTTCGATAATTTCTTTGATTGGCTTCATCTCGCTTAGGAAGCTTATTTTTAACATAGACATTTCAAAGGCAAATCTAGGGAATGATGCACTTCTTATGTCAACTTCAGCTTTAATTAATTCTGAAAGCATGAGTGTAAGCTGGTCTTCTGAAGTTACAGTTAGTATGTGTTTTACACTTTCTATTTCTTCAGGTGTAATATCAATGAGTTCATCTGGTTTTTTAGTAATACTTGCAACAAGCAAATCCCTGAAAAACTGAATAAGCTCTTTTATTAGTGACTTGATGTCCGTGCCTTTTTCTACAAGTTCTCCCGTGATTTTTATAATATCCTCTCTCCTTCCTTCAATTAAAGCGATTGAAAGTTGAGAAATCAGTCTGTAGTCTGTTACTCCAATCAAATCTTTGACATCATTTTCAGAAATATCAGCAGAGAATGACGAAAGTTGGTCAAGTATGGTCAATGCGTCTCTCAGACTTCCATCAGCAGCTCTGGCGATCATCTCAATAGCAGAATTTGATATTGAAATACCTTCAGCCTCAGAAATTTTTCTAATCCTGTCTTTTATTAGAGCGCCGGGTATTCTCCTGAAGAGTAGATGCTGACAGCGTGAAAGAACAGTCTGTGGTATTTTTCTTGGAGCAGTTGTAGCAAGAACAAAAACAATATGTGGAGGTGGTTCCTCAAGGGTTTTAAGAAGAGCATTAAATGCTGCATCAGATAACATATGTGTTTCATCGATTATGTAAACTTTATATCTTCCTTCTGAAGGGACATATTTTACCCTTTCTCTGAGATCTCTGATGTCGTTAACACTGTTGTTTGATGCACCATCTATTTCCATTACATCAACTGATGCTCCATCGGTTATCGAGATACAAGAAGAACAGGTGCCGCAGGGAAGCGAAGTAAGCCCCATACTACAGTTGAGAGCTTTTGCCAGTATTCTTGCAGTTGAGGTTTTTCCAACACCTCTTGGACCGGAGAATAGATAGGCATGTGCGATCTTCTGCTGATCTAATGAATTTTTAAGTACCCGAACAATGGGTTCCTGACCGATTAAGTCATCAAAACCCTGAGGTCTCCATTTTCTTGCAAGAACAAGATAGCTCATCTTTCTATACCCTGAGAACGGCTACCTCCGGCACCCAGTAAAGATGCTTACCGCTGCTTCCTCCCGGACCTGACGGGGTTCACATCCACCTGCTGCGAAGGGCCGTTCTCAGGCTACAGAAAGACACATAAATGTATTAGGAAAATAATTTATATTTTAACATATAGTGTTGATTTTATTATTTATGAACCCATATCTAATAGAAAATCGCAGCTATCCAAAATAAATATTTCGACATTATTCTGGACAACAGTGTTAGAAGATGTCATTTAAAGGTAAAATATAGTAACTTATTTAAGCTTAACTATAAAAGTGCCTTATCTCTGAGTCACAGCAAGAGATTTGGAAGAAGAATCTTACCTTTAAAAGAAAGATTCTTAACATCTTCAGAGGGTTCGAGATGATAAACTGTATAAGGCATTAACAAAATAATAGCTGGATTTAGGTTAGCTATAATGGTAAAACAAGAAAAAGATGATGGGCTTAAAAAAATATTTCGGATGTCAATCATCGCTGGAATCTTCAGTCAAATTTTCAATACACTCTCAGGAACAGGATCAGCATTCGTAATAAAATTTGCTATTATATTAAACGCATCTCCTCTTCACTTCTCTATTCTTGCTGCAATTGGACAAATTTCTCAGGTTTTTCAACCAATCGGGGCACTCATAACAATAAACCGTATAGAAAGAAAAAGTCTTGTGATTACCTTCAGATCAATAGGATATGGTATTGTTTTATTTTTTGGAATAGTCCCCTTTATATTTTCTAATGAAAATTCGATTATAGCTCTAATCATCCTATCCTTTTTCAGTGTTTCTTTGTTGTCAATAGCAGATAATACGTGGATTGGATGGATAGCAGATGTCATTCCTTTGAGATTAAGAGGTCGTTTTTTCTCGGTACTTTCTCAATATGTATTACTTACTTCTATTGGAGCAGGATTAATATTCGGCTTCTTAGTAGATAATTCAGGTATTTTCTCATATAACACTAAGCCCTTCGATGTTGAAAAAAAGCATATAGTTTTTGCAGCTATATTTTTTATAGGTGTTTTTGCTGCTTTTTGGGGTTTAAAAGTCCTTTCTCGAATGCCTGAGAAGAAAAAAAGAATTGAGGATAAATATTCTTCAGAGATGTTGTTCATCCCGTTTAAAGATGGCAATTTTAGAAAATTTCTCTTTTATAATTGCTGGTGGATGCTTGCTGTTGGAATTGGTGCTCCTTTCTGGCAACCATTCATGTTACAAAAACTTCATATGTCACTTTTTGAGGTGCAAATTTACAATAGTATAAATGTTATAGCAGCTTTGCTTGTCTTACGCCCATGGGGAAAGCTTATCGATGCCTATGGTAATAAGACTGCTATGCGACTAATAATTACACTCGGAGGATTTAACCCTATGGTATGGCTTTTTGTAAATTTTTATAATTATCATTTGTTATACATAGAGGCTATTACATCAGGTATAATGTGGGCAGGTGCTGGAGTGGTTGCGACAAATTTTGTTCTTTCAATAGCTCCGCATGAAAGTAGACAACTTTATGCAGGGATATCAGGAGCAGTTTCAGGTCTTGCTATGATGACAACTATGCTTATTTCAGGATTATTCCTTCCACAGCATTTAAAAATAGGCGACTTTTATTTAGAACCTGAGCAAGTTCTCTTTGCATTCACTGGAATAGCACGCTGGAGTACTCAAATACCCCTTTCATTGGTTCACGAATCAAAGTCAAAGCCTGTTACAAAAGTGATAACCTTCTTTATAAATACAATTAAGCCAAAATTCATTAGGTAAAATTTTTGCCAAGCTCTTGTGAAAGCAGATGAAGTATTCTGACCATGAAGAGAAAAGGCAACACTTTATCAAAGGAAAAGATACAAAGTCCACCATAATCCGATACCAAAAACAACATGAAGTACCATCTGCTCAAGCCAGGTTAGAGGTCCTAATTTTTTACCGAGAAATCCCTGTCCTGCTACAGGAAGGGCAATTAAAAGCATGGAAAGCCAGAGAATGAAAGTGTAGAGTGCGATCAATAAGATATTTAGCGGGTTAAGTTTAAAAAAACTTATAAGCACTGCATAGCCGATACCAAAGGATACACTGGTGAGCAGATGAACTGGAATCCCCGGAAGAACTGCTTTCCCCTCTCCGCTTTTTAGTCTCAGGATGTATTGAATAAAAGTGCCGTCAATAATAAAAAGGCTTGATTTGAATATACCGGCTCTGAAGCCTGCATGGGATATCAGCCCCATCAATATTCCTGCTGTTAATCCAGATATTATCCCTTCAAACAATAACATAAAAGCCTCAATAAATTATTTTTGTGCAAAGGCATCCTTAAGTGCTTCTTTGAGATTTCTATATGTAAATTCGAAATTTATATTATTCAGTTTGGCAGGTATAACTCGTTGACTGTTTGTAAGTTCATCGGCAAGTTCTTTCGCAAAGAGTTTGAACAGAGAAACAGGCAGAGGTACAAGAATAGATTTGCGGTATTGTCTCAGATGATCAATAAGTTCATGGAACCGCACAGGTTCAGGTGAACAGGCATTTACAGGGCCAGAAATTGATTCATTAGAAACCGCAGTTTCATAAATACGGATAATGTCCTCCATGTGTATCCATGGAAACCAGTTTTTACCAGAACCGAACCTTATAGTAACACCGAATTTCATCGATTTCATAAGTTTTTCGAGAAAGCCGCCTTTTCTGTCAAGAACAGGAGCTGTTCTTACCTGAACAGAACGGATACCTAATGACCCTGCACGAAGTGCTTCCCTTTCCCAGGCAACACATACATCTGCTAAAAACCCATTCCCGTTTGTAGCGGTCTCATCAACTTCAGACTCACCTTTATCGCCATAATATCCGGTTGCAGAGGCTGAGATAAAAACCTTGGGCTTATGTTCTAAGGAATAAATAAAATCTATTAAATGTTTATTGACAGTAACCCGGCTTTCCCATATCGCTTTTTTATATTCTTCTGTCCAGAGTTTCATGACATCTTTACCACTCAGATTTATAACTGCATCTGCATTCAGAAACCAACTCTTTTGAAAAAGATTAGGGTTTAGAAAGTCAACAATAAATGATTGTAATTTTGGAGAAGAGACCCTTGATTCATTCCTGTCAAGGATTGTTATCTCATGTCCCTTATCAATAAGATAACGTGCAAGACGCTGTCCAATAAAACCGCCGCCACCACAAATTACTATTTTCATTTGCTAATTATATCAAAGATTATCAAAGGATATCCTTTTACTCTTCAATTTTCCATCAGCCCATTCAGCAATACGGACAGCCCGGTATGAAAAGATATCCAGGAGTTGGTACTGTTTGTATCTGTTCTCTTAAGGCATCCAGTATTGCTTTACGTTCAAGGTTTCCTCTTTGTGGACTATAAGGATCTGAAGCGAAAGCAAAGCTTGTGATATTTGTAATAAATGATATAAGAATGAGAAAAATTATTTTGGACATTTTCCAATCCACTTTCCTTTTATACTCATGCTCATCTCCCCTTCTGGGTCTTTGAACTTTATTAATCCCTCGAAGGTATCTCCTTTGTATGTTGCCCTTCCGGTGCCTGTGGAAGTGCCTTCCTCATCTTTGCATTTTATAGTCCATGTAACTGTGTTTACCTTAACATTAAAGTTTACCACCTTGCATTCCTTGTCGTGTTCTTCTTTGTAAGGTATGTAATCATTTTCTGTTAAACAATGCTTATAAGTCTGACGAAGCATCTCCTTCGGGATACCCGGTTCTTCAATTGTAGTGGTTATTTCCCATAATCCCTCTTTCAGGTTAGGTCCTTGTGCTATGGCATTTCCTGAAAGCAGAAAGATAGAAATAACAAACACCAGAATAATAATCTTTTTAATCATCTAATTTCCCTCCTTTTGTTTGAGGTTTTTTTCTTAATCTCCCCCTTGATAAATCACCCCCTTTTAAAGTTTTGATAGTGTTTAACATTTTTTATACCTTATTTTTCCTTTATTATCGTGTATTATCGTGACTGGCAGTGTACCCCATATTGAGCACATGTTTGCCTGCAATGAGTGCTAGAGCGTCCTTGTTTAACACAGCTCCCGACGTATGTCCAACATGCTGAAGGATTATTAAATTGTTGACACCAGTTATAGTCTCTTTGACAGTCATCATATTGATATTCACCACAGTCATTTAACGGAACGATAGGGCCGCCGGGAACTGGTTGCATTGGCTCAGGCTTCGGTCTATCCATCATCACAGCCCATGCACTACCAATCGTAAGTATCAACGAGAAAGCAATTACAGTTGAAACTATAAAATAAAAAAACTTATTCTTTATTTTTGTCTTCATCTTTGCCCTCCTTGATTTATTTTTAAAATCAATAACGAATTACAAACTTCTTATGCTTTCATGGCTTTATCACCTCCCTCTCGTGCCTTGAGACTCTGTACCTGAAAGGGTATTTATTCAGCAGGATTATTACCTTATTTTCACTTCGGGCACTGCCCTATCCATTTCCCTTTGAGGTTTTGGGTTATCTCCATATCTACATCTTTAACTTTTATAACCCCTTCGAAGGTTTCTCCTTACTGCTTCACCAATTCTACACGCCTATTCTTAGCCCTGCCATCTTCAGTTTCGTTTGAGGCAACCGGTGCAAGAGAGCCTACTCCATAAGCCTTTAATCTGTCAGCAGATATTTTGTACCTTGTGACAAGTTCCTTCATCACAGCATCTGCCCTTGCCTTTGAAAGCTTCATATTGTAGTCAATGATGCCAACATTATCCGTATGCCCAACAACATAGAGCTTTAACCCTTTATTCTGCTGAAGAAGCTTTGCTATTTCTTTAATTGCTGGCTCAGACTCGGGTTTTATATCCGCCTTATCAAAATCAAAATAGATTCCATACACAGAGGCACTTCCTTTTGCCTGAATATCACTAAGCAGGCTTTTTGCATCCGCAACAACTTCCTGGGCCATCTCGGATTTTTCAACAATAGTAAGGTCATAGCTGTCCCCGTCCCCGTCACTGCTTGCATCAACAATCACCCAGTATGTCTTTCCGCCTTTAATTAGTTTCAGGTATGTGTCATACCAATGTAGATATTCATAGACAATTGCTCCACCGATGCTTTTAATGGCATTCTGATAGTTCCGTATAATTTGTAACGAGCTCGGTGCTTTATAGCCTTCTTTAATTCTATAATCAGTAAAGTGAATTTTCCCTTCAACCTTGATATCATTTCCTTTCTCATCCTTGAAATCAGCCTGGTCAAAATCCTTCTCTTTGCATTCAAAGATATAAAAATTTGGCATCCTTGTAAACATCGGATGATCTTTACAGCCCTTTTCATCCTCCTGGGCAAGGGTAATACCACTGAATACAAATACAAAAACTGTTACCAACAAAATTACTCTTCTATACCTATTCATAGCCAATACCTCCTTATTTTTAAAGCCCAAAAGAGCTAAAGAGCGTTGGCTGTGAGCCATCCTTTGGATTAGATTGTTAGCCACTTTTTAATAAAATCTAATTGTATTTTAATTGCTTTACCAATCTTTAACATATTTCTTCTGAAATTACGCCAGCACGTTTAAAAATCTCAACTTGCTTACAATTGCCAGTTGATCGGCCATGGCTTTGCTTTCTTTGCCGTTAAAAATGATAAGCGCCTTGCTGGGATACAAACGATCTGTCTTACTTGTTAGAGGAATAATTTGAACTCTATTGAGGAACTTAAAGGCTTCTTCTCTCTTTTTGTCTTTTGACATTTGGGAGTATGCCAATTCAAGATTTGGGCGAACTACATGCGGGCGAACCAATTTTTCAACAAATTGGCTGATCTTGCATGAACCAATGGCCTTATGGAGATCTTCATAAACTTCCTCATCTATGGTTATAGTTAACTTTTTTTGCATTGAAATCCGCATGGTATTTGGTACTGTGACAATTGTTACACTTTTTGTAATTTTAACATTTTTATTTATTTTGTCAAAATTAGTTGTTTTGGTTATATTTATTTCCTAAATATTTCGCATATAATACCACCACAGATTGATCAGAATGCCGCTCTACGGATTAGCCGACGACCATATCCAATTTTCCAGTTGTCTCACATATTGCCTGCGAACCAGATTTTTATGAATATACTTTATCCCAAATCCATTAATAAGGGTGTTATTTCTCTGTCAAAGATGTATTTATTTTATCGCAACACCTGCATTATTAAAATTGCATTTTTCGGGTTAAACAAAATTGATATAAAATTTGTGCTTGATAATTTGAAGGGAATATTTTTTCAGGGATGACAACTATTAAAACAGAGTTCGCTATGAATAATAAGAATTTGTTAAATAAGATTTATGGCGGAGAGAGTGGGATTTGAACCCACGGTGAAGCTTTTAAACTCCACACACGATTTCCAGTCGTGCCCCTTCGGCCTCTCGGGCATCTCTCCATAAAAAAAGTTATCAGTTGATAGTTAACAGTAAACAGTTCTAAAAATCAATTGACTATAATAGACCCAATCATGTTATTTCTAAAGCTTTTTCTTCAGAAGTTCATTCACCATCTGCGGATTTGCTTTTCCCTTTGTCTTTTTCATAACCTGCCCGACAAAAAATCCCAGAAGCTTTTCTTCTCCTGCCTTGAATCTTTCAACCTCTTTAGGATGTTTTGAAATAACCTCATCTACTGTCTTTTCTATTTCTCCAGAGTCACTGATTTGAACCAGCCCTTTTTCCTGTACTATTTCATCTGCTGTCTTGTTAGTCCTGTACATCTCCTCAAACACAGTCTTTGCGATCTTGCCACTTATTGTTCCCTGTTCGACAAGCTTCAGCATCTCGACGAGACGGAGCGGTTCGAGATGACATTCCTCAATCGTTTTGTTTTCTGCATTTAGTAGTTTCATAAGGTCGCCCATGATCCAGTTTGCAACCGCCTTTGGTTGCCCGCCGAGTTTTACTGTATTTTCAAACCAATCAGCAATAGCTTTTTCTGATACAAGTAGATTTGCATCATTTTCAGGAAGTCCGTAAATTGAGACAAATCTCTCTCTTCTGATATCAGGCAATTCAGGCAGAGAAGCCTTTATTTCATCAATCCATTTCTGATCAACCAAGATAGGAACAAGGTCTGGTTCAGGAAAATAGCGATAGTCATGTGCTTCTTCCTTCCCTCGCATAGATTCAGTTATACCTTTGCCCGAATCCCACAATCTCGTTTCCTGAATAATCTTTCCGTCTTCTTTTAAAACTTTTATCTGGCGCCTTATTTCATAATCCAGTGCCTTCTCGACAAATTTAAACGAATTAATATTCTTGATCTCAACTTTAACCCCAAATTCTTTCTCATCCACAGGCCTTATAGATACATTAGCATCACATCTGAGTGAACCCTGTTCCATATTTCCATCACAGACACCAAGATATCTCAGGATTGCACGGAGTTTCTTCATATATTCAACTGCTTCAACAGGGCTCCTGAGATCAGGCTCAGAGACTATTTCCATCAGAGGGACGCCAGCCCTGTTAAGATCTACAAAACTATACTGTCCAGTGCCTTCATGGATGTTTTTCCCTGCGTCTTCTTCCATATGGATTCTTGTAATGCCTATTTTTCTAATCTGACCTTCAACCATAATCTTAATATATCCATGTTCACATATCGGGAGTTCATATTGGCTTATCTGGTAGCCCTTCGGCAGATCTGGATAAAAATAATTCTTTCTTGCAAATCTGCTGTATGTAGATATAACGCAGTTTGTAGCAAGACCCGTTCTGATTGCAAACTCAAGAGCTTTTCTGTTTAAAACAGGAAGCACACCTGGCATTCCAATACAAACAGGACAGGTCTGAGTGTTCGGTTCAGCGCCAAATTTTGTTGAGCAGCCACAGAATATCTTTGTATCCGTTAGCATCTGTGCATGAACTTCAAGCCCTATTACTGCCTCGTAGTTCATAGAACAGGTCTCCTCTTATGCCAATCTGTTGATTGTTCGTATGCATATGCGATCTTTAAAACAGTTTCTTCATCAAAATGTTTTCCGATAATTTGCAAACCTATCGGCAGATTGTTTGATGTAAATCCACACGGCATTGAGATAGCAGGAACACCAGCAAGGTTGACTGAAATAGTGAATATATCAGAAAGATACATCTGTAGCGGATCATCTGTTTTCTCTCCGATCTTAAAGGCAGCGGTTGGAGTAGTTGGTGTTATAATCACATCTACTTCCTTGAGCGCATTCTCAAAGTCTTTTTTTATTAAAGTCCTTACTTGCTGTGCCTTTTTATAGTAAGCCTCATAATATCCTGAAGAAAGTGCATATGTGCCAAGCATAATCCTTCTTTTTACCTCAGAGCCGAAACCCTGAGATCTTGTATTAATATAAACATCTAAAAGGTCTTTTCCTTCAACCCTTAACCCATATTTAATCCCATCATATCTTGCGAGATTCGAAGATGCTTCAGAAGTTGCTAACACATAATATGTGGCAACTGCATAACCTGTATGCGGCATTGATATCTTAATCGGGATTGCCCCGAGAGATTCCATTTTTTTTATTGCTACACGTATTGATTGTTCTACTTCCCTATCCATGCCTTCAATAAAATATTCATCCGGGATACCGATCTTTATCCCTTTGATATCTCTGCCAAGAATTCCTGTAAAATCAGGGACTTTAATTGGTGCAGACGTAGAATCATATGGGTCATGACCGGAGATACAGTTCATTAAAATTGCAGCATCTCGCACGGTTTTTGTTAATGGTCCAATCTGATCGAGTGATGATGCAAAAGCAATAAGTCCGTATCTTGATACCCTTCCATAAGTTGGCTTTAAACCCACGACTCCGCATAAGGCTGCAGGCTGTCTGATTGAGCCGCCTGTATCCGAACCAATTGCGCCGATGCATTCGTCCGCTGCAACCGCAGCAGCAGACCCACCGCTTGAACCTCCTGGAATTCTTCCAGTGTCCCATGGGTTTTTTGTTGTATGGAAGCCGGAATTTTCTGTTGATGATCCCATTGCAAATTCATCCAGATTTGTCTTGCCTATAAGTATATAACCATCATCTATAAGTCTGGTCGTGACTGTGCTTTCGTAAGGTGGAACGAAATTGTAGAGAATTTTCGACGCACATGTTGTCCGAATACCTTTTGTGCAGATATTATCCTTAATTGCTAAGGGGATTCCAAGTAAATAAGATTCAGCATTGTTATCTATTCTATTCTGTGCATTAAAGGACATTTTCTTAGCATGGTCCATGGTCAAGGTAATATATGCCTTAATCTTATCTTCAACTGCATCTATTCTCTCATAAAGAGAATTAACGATTTCAGATGCTAAAATTTCCTTATTCTTTAATAGTTTTCTTGCTTCTGCAATCGTTAGTTCATAAAGCTTCAATTCGTAATCCTTCCTAAAAGTATTTAAGAAATAGTAAAATAATCATTATTTTATTTTTATCTAAAATAAGGAAAGTAAGAGTTATCTTAACACCCGTATATAGTGCATCTCAAGTCTTTTTTCATAGGACTGAGTTATTTAACTATATTGACTTATACATATAAATACTTTATCTTACGATATTTGAAGAGGAGGTTATTTGCTTAAGATAAAAAACAGTATTTTTCTGAGTGTTGTCTTAATATTGCTCAGCAGTTTTTTTCAAGAAAAAGGCTTATTGCTATATGCAGAAGAACCCAGGGATTTGCAACAGCCACAGAAAGAGCAGGTTGCACCTGAAAGTAATCCTCTGAATTTACAGATTCCGAGAAAATCACCAGTTACAAAAATACCTTTACAGCCTGGAAAAACACCAAAACAAACAGACACACAGGTTCAGCCACAGACTATACAAGATAAACAGATTAAGGAAACTTCAGAGCAACAGGAACCTCAGACTATATCCCAGACGCCTCAGGAACAAAAGCCGCAGGAAGTTCCACAACAAACAGAACAACAATTTCAGCCGCAGATTACGCAGGAACAACAACCTCAACAACTCCAAATGCAAACAGCACCTGAGCAATCCAAGCCTGTTCAGCCACAACAACCTGTTAAAAAGAGAAGTGATGTTAGTTTCAATTTCGATGATGCAGATGTCTTTTCAGTAATTCAGACAATCTTCGGAGATGTCCTCAGGGTGAATTATGTAATTGATCCGCAGGTAAAGGGAAGGGTTAATTTCAGATCTGTTGCACCTGTCCCTATAGACGACGTGCTACCTTTAATGGAGGTTATTTTGCGTTTGAACGGCGTTGGCGTTGTTGAAGAGGGTGGTCTTTACAGGATAATTCCAATCGGTGATATATCTAAAGAGCCTGCGCCGGTTGTGATAGGACGAGACGCCGATAAAGTGCAAATATATGGGAAAGCATTGCTTCAGGTTGTTCCGATATACTTTATACAATCCTCTGAGATGGTAAGGATTCTCACGCCGTTTTTATCCAAGAATGCGGTTATTGTTGATGTTCCGAAAAGCAATTACATTATTATTGTTGACACAGATGCTAATGTGAAAAGACTCCTTCAACTTGTAGAAGTGCTTGATAGTGAACAGCTAAAAAAGATAAAACCTGAAGTCTATGTTTATCCGGTTCAAAACAGTAAGGCAAAAGATATAGCCAATATGCTTCAACAAATTTTCTTAGGTGCAAAACCTTCACCTTCACCGGTAACTCCAGCAACTTCCCAGCCAACAACCGGTAAAACCACTACTACTCCTGCTCCTGTTACAACACCACAACCTCAGATTTATACGAGAACAGAAGGAGGGGAGGCACTGGTATCAGATGTTACGAGAATATTTGCGGATGAAGTTTCGAACACATTAGTGATTCTTGCAACTCCTGATGATTATGTGCTTATTGAAGAGACAATAAAGAAGATAGATTTTGTCCCGAGACAGGTTGTGATAGAGGGCTTGATTGCTCAAGTAACACTTACCGATAATCTGAGCCTCGGATTCTCGTGGTCATTAAAGACAGACCTTAATATTACTAATATTAAACCTTTTAATAACGATGTAAATCTGAGCGGGATTGTAACTCAAAACCCAACTGGCCTGGATGTTGATCCTGCTAATCTTTCCGGCACAGGCTTTACCTTTGTAGGCACAGATCCATCTGGTATTGTAAGGGCAGCAATAACAGCTCTGGCTAAAGAGGCAAGGGCAAAGGTTCTTGCAGCTCCTCATATCCTTGTATCAGACAATCGTGAAGCAAGGATACAGGTTGGACAACAGGTTCCTTTGGCAACCTCAGAAACGAGTATCACTGGCACAACTGATATACAAAGGACATACCAGTATCGGGATATAGGTATTATTCTGAAAGTAAAACCACAGGTAAACGAAAGTGGACTAATTTCTTTAGAACTAACTCAGGAAATTTCTTCTCTCGGTGATTCAATATCATTTGGAGAAGGGTCAACCCAACCTTCTCTGAATAAGACCGAGACAACAACCACCCTTGTTGCCCAGGATGGACAGACTATTATTATCGGAGGGCTTATCAGAGAAGATGTTACAAAATCAAAGGAAGGAATTCCTTTTCTTAGTAAGATTCCTATTCTCGGCTATCTTTTCGGCAGTTCATCAAATCTTACTACACGTGTGGAATTGATATTGTTACTTACTCCTCGTGTAGTTCAAACAAAGCAAGAGGCTGTTGATGTAACTTCTGATTTCATAGAGAGATACAAGAAAATCTCCAAAGATAAAAAAATCGACAAATACATGCAGGATGTTAAACAGGAAGAAGAAAAAGATAAAGAAAAGAAATAATAGAGAAACGAAGTCCTGAGATTAATTACTGTACTCAATACCTCATTAATTCATTTCCTTTCCTCATAAGGATAGAAGATGTTTGATACCCTAAAGTCATTATTTCATGTAAAATGTAATTACTAAAATGAAACAAAGCTCGTTTACGTATTATAAGGATTTAGTTATAGCACTTACTCAGAAAGAACTGAAGGTTAAGTATAAAAGAAGTTTTTTGGGGTATCTCTGGTCTATTGCAAACCCGCTTGCTCTCTCTCTGGTTTTCTTTATAGCATTTAAGATTTTCATGAAGATCCAGATCGAAAACTACACGCTTTTTCTTATATCAGGACTCTTCCCCTGGCAGTGGTTTTCAAACTCTGTAAACAGTTCAGCGATGACACTTGTAGGAAATGCTCCGCTGATCAAAAAAGTGAACTTCAGAAGGGAAGTGCTCGTTATTGCTACTGTTCTGAATGATATGCTTCACTTTATTCTCTCTATACCAATAATAATAATATTCGTATTCTTCTATGGAATAACACCGAGTTTGATGTGGTTAATTGGTATTCCTATTCTTTTAATAATACAATTTATAATAACGTTTGGTTTTGCTGTTGCCGTCTCCTCGATAAATCTTTTCTTTAGAGATATTGAAAGGATAGTGTTTATTATTACAACGCTCATGTTTTATATCACGCCTATTATATATGCGGAAAATATGGTTCCTGATAATTTCAAAGGACTGATATTACTGAATCCATTATCTATTCTCATGGTGAGCTGGCGGAACCTTTTCATGAGAGGAATAATTAATCCCGGAGATATCGCTATGGCATTTCTTTATTCTCTAATCGTTTTTGCCATCGGTTATTTCATTTTCAAAAGACTGAGGTGGAGATTTGCTGAGGTTTTATAGATGGATATTGCTGTAAAGTTTGAGAATGTCTACAAAGAATATCCTTTTTATCAGCATATCACCGCAGGATTTAAGTCTTTTCTGTTCAATCTCCCCAGAAGTATTGCATCTCTAAAAAAGACTAAGTTTATAGCATTAAAAGACGTATCTTTTGTAGTTTATAAAGGCGAAACTTTCGGCATAATCGGAAAAAACGGCTCCGGCAAGAGCACAATCCTTGGTCTTATTGCAGGTGTGATTAAACAGAACAGTGGTCTCCTTATAAAGAATGGGAAAATATCCTCTTTACTCGAACTTGGAGCTGGTTTTCATCCTGACCTCTCTGGTATTGAAAACATAATCCTTAATGGCATACTCATGGGAAACACAAGGGATACTATGCTTAAAGCAATGAATAGCATCATTGAATTTTCAGAGCTTGGGGAATTTATCTATCAGCCGTTGAGAACCTATTCATCGGGCATGTATGTCAGGCTCGGATTTTCTGTAGCTGTTCATGTAGAGCCTGAAATACTGCTCGTAGACGAAGCACTTGCTGTAGGAGATCTGAATTTTCAGGAGAAATGTCTGAGAAAGATTATGGAATTCAAAGACTCAGGGACTACGATTATCATCGTCAGTCATGATATGACGATGATAGAAAGGTTATGTGACAGGGCGGCATGGATTGAAGCCGGCAGCATAATGGAAATCGGTAGCCCAAGGCAGGTGATAACAAAATACATGGAGTTTTCAGGAATAAAGATAAATACGCAACAGATTGAAGAGCAACCAACAAGTATTGGAGAAGAGAATATAGAAAAACTTGTACCTGAAATCCCGGAGAATGCAGTCGAAAATCAGTCAGCAAAACGGCCTGTTTCGTGGTGGGATTCACCTCCTTTAATAAGTAATTTTGAGGAGATGATTACCGGAGATCCAGGGATACACTTCTATGATTTTCTGAGAAAACAGCAAATGATAAAATCTCTTGGAAAAGGTTTAAGTATTTGCAAGAGATTGAAAGGTATTGAGAATAATTTCATTTTATTCAATATATGCAGGTCATTTGATACTATTGACATCACAGTGACATCTACAGATATAACAAAGAGATTTTCTGCTATTAGAGAACAATATTATGATTTATTTCTCTGTATAGATGTATTAAGTGATATAGAAAATCTTGAAGCTTTTCTGTCTAAAATACATCATATTCTGAAGGGACAGGGTTTTATTATTGCTTTAGAATATATAGGGCCCCAGAATTTTCAATGGTCTGATAAGGAAATAAAAATAGCTGACATGATTTACCGGGCTATGTTGTATGGAACTGACATAGATATTCAGGAAAATTCATTACAAATTAGCACTGGAAAAACAGCAATAAATTCGTTGCATATAATGCCTTTAATTAAAAAATATTTTGATATTCTCACCATAAGATATTTGGGCGGTCCATTGCATGACCTTCTTTTTGATAAGATAGTAGACAGATTGAACCCAGAGAATGAGAGAGACTTAGCCCTTATAAACTCTATATTGCAATTTCAAGAAGTTCAGATAGAAAAAGGTATTTTCGAGCATACCTACGCACTAATAATTGCACAAAAGAGGCCTCACTGAATGACTGGAGATAATCCTTTAGTATCAATAATCGTAAGAACAAAAGACAGGCCAGAGCTCCTGAAAATTGTTTGCAAAAGCATTGCATTGCAGACTTACCGGCCTATAGAGGCAGTCATAGTAAATGATGGTGGGTGTGACCTTCCGATAGAAGAACTCAAAGGCATTCTGGGTAATGTTTCTTTGAATTATATAAAACTTGAGATGAATTACGGAAGGCCCTTTGCAGGTAATACAGGAATCAAACACGCCTCAGGCGAATATATATGTTTTCTGGATGATGATGATGAATATTACCCGGAACATGTCTCAACACTTGTGTCGGCTGTTACCGGTAGGAATGATAAAATTGCATACTCAGATGCAATGAAGATTGCAAGAAAGTTTGATTCCGAAACAGGAAACATAGAAGACACTGAATTGGGGGTTTTCAGTTCTTATGATTTTTCTTATATTGATTTAATAACAGAAAACTATATCCCTCTTACTACCCTTATATTCAGCAGGAAAATACTTCTTGATTCTGGTGGCTTTGACGAGGAATTCGAGCTGTATGAAGACTGGGATCTTTTGTTAAGGATTACTGAAAAGTCGACCCCTTCCCACATACAAAAAGTAACAGTGAAATATATTTTCTGGGATGAAGATTCCCAGATCTCACAGCGACCGTCTGAAAGAAAAAAATATTACGACAAAATATTCTATAAACATAGAGATAAGATCAACACAGATGTAATATTACACCTGAAGGAAAAACGTGATACAGTCGAGAAGGAATTTCTTAAAAGTCTCGAACATTACAGGGAATTGGAGAAAAAGTATAAAGACTATATAGAAGTTTCTGAAAATAGAATACGTGATGCAGAAAAGAAAATACACAATGCAGAAAAGAAGATCATTAATCTTTCAGATGAACTCGAACATCAGAAAGTTACCAATAAAATACTTCAGGATACTATCGCATCCCTCGAAGGCATGAAAAAATTCCTCGAGGAAAAAGTAGACCTCCTCGAAAGAGAGATACATATGATGGTTAATACCATTGGGTGGAGGGTCTTGACCAGAGTGAGGAGAATAAGGGATAGATTAATACCGCCCGGCTCAAATAGAAAGAAGGTATATGAAAAAATAATCTTTCCATTAAAGCGTAAAAGTTTTTTCAAGCCTATTAAACAAGTTGACAATGAATATTCGAAGTGGATTTCAATCCAAGAGCCTGATGCAGAAGAGCTTAAGTCTCAAAAGACTGAGTCCTTACATTTTTCCTTACGCCCCAGGATAAGCATTATCGCTCCGGTCTACAATACAGACAGAGATATGCTTATATTAATGTTAAATTCTGTTGTGTCTCAAACATATGATAACTGGGAGCTTTGTGTTGTAGATGGTAATTCGGATAGTCCTCATATAAAAGACATCCTGTCAGAATACTCAATAAAAGATGAAAGAATAAAAGTCACATTTCTTGAGAAAAACTACGGCATTGCAGGGAATTCAAACAGGGCACTACAGATGGCAACAGGGGAATTTATTACATTCCTCGACCATGACGATGAGCTTACTCCTTTCGCCCTTTTTGAAGTAGTGAAAGTTCTGAATAAGATGCCAGAGATTGATATTGTCTATTCGGATGAAGACAAGATTGATGAATCAGGAAAGCGATGCAAACCTTTTTTCAAGCCTGATTGGTCACCGGATTTACTAATGTCAGTAAATTATGTATGTCATCTGATGGTAATAAGAAAGAATATTTTAGACAGTATAGGCGGTTTTCGCGAAGGATATGATGGTGCTCAGGACTACGATCTTATACTCAGATGTATATCACAGACATCTCGTATTGTTCATGTGCCTAAAGTGTTGTATCACTGGAGAATGCATGCTGAATCCACTGCACAAAACATATATGTAAAAGATTATGCACATGAATCCGGGAAGAAGGCATTAAGGGAATATCTCTCGGGAAATAATATCAACGCCCATGTTGAAGACGGTGCCGGAATGACAAATTACAGGGTAAGATATTTATTAAGTAGTAATCCAAAGGTATCTGTGATAATACCTTTCAGGGATAAGCATAAGGTTCTGGAGAAGTGTATTAACAGCATTATACAGAAAAGTTCATATAAGAATTATGAGCTTATACTCATATCGAATAGCAGCAGCGAAAAAAAATTATTCGATTATCTTGACAGTATTAAAAAACTTCATGAGATAAAAATCTTTCACTACAATCAGACCTTCAATTATTCAGCAATCAATAATTTTGGTGTAAAACAATCAGATGGTGAGGTTTTATTATTTCTTAATAACGATACAGAAGTCATTACTGAAGACTGGCTTGAATCAATGCTTGAGCATGCCATGAGAAAAGAGGTCGGAGCGGTTGGATGTAAATTGTTATTTCCAGATAATTCTATTCAACATGCAGGAGTGGTTGTTGGATTGACAGGGTTTGCAGGACATGTTTTCAGTAAGATGTCTGACGATGCATACACTAATTTTGGCTCTGTGGATTTTGTTCGCAACTACCTTGCTGTCACAGGGGCTTGCATGATGATGAGGAGGGATGTATTCGAAGAATTAAGAGGCTTTGATGAGCGGTTTACTCTCTGCGGAAGTGATGTCGAAATATGCCTCAGATTGATTCAGAATGGATATAGGGTAATATATACACCCTTTGCAAAACTATATCATCATGAAGCCCTTACAAGAGGTGGCGATATCCCGATTAATGATTTTCGATTGTCATGGAATGTTTATGAAAAATATATAAATGGTGGAGATCCTTATTATAATCCTAATCTCACCCGTTTAAAGACTGATTGTTCATTAAAGGCAAATAATGAAGAAGCAGTCTTGAAAGAGATAATTGAACATGCAATGGGACAAGGTTAAAAGGGCATTAGACATTATCAAAAATGAAGGATATAACGGTTTTCTAAGAGTCCTTTATAAGCTTACAAAAAATCAGGACAAGCCAGCAAAAACCCTTGAAACGCTTAATCTCATAGCTGCACTTGATTTTTCGGTTCAAGAGCTTGAGCAGAATAGAAAGCTTATGTCTGAATTCGAGGAAAAAAAACCTGAAATAAAAAGCATCAACTGGTTCATTCCTTATTTCCTTCACGCATATTATGGAGGTATATATACTATCTTCAGATTTGCAGATTATTTTGCCAGAGAAAAGGGGTTAACAACGAGGTTGGTGCTTTATGATAATCCTTACATTGATGAAGAAGAAATCAGGAGTAAGATTAAAGAAACATTCCCGCAACTTGCAAAAGAGGAAATTTATATTTACAAGGGTCCGCATATCAATGTTGTTCCTTATGCGGATATTTCTGTGGCAACACTCTGGACATCTGCGTATCAGCTCATGAAGTTCAAAAATACTCTCGGAAAATTTTATTTCATGCAGGATTATGAGCCACTTTTTTATCCTGCAGGTTCATATTATGCTATGTCAGAGGCTACTTATAGATTTGGTTTTCACGGTATAGTGAATACGCCGGGTCTATATGATTTCGTTACTAAAACATATGGAATGCGTGCAGAATATTTCATCCCTGCTGTTGACCGTCACATATTTTTCCCAAAAGAAAATCCTCCTGATATATCAGTCAAAAAAACAGAGAAGATGAAGCTTTTTCTTTATGGAAGGCCACATCATGAAAGGAATGCATTTGAGCTGGCTATAGCCACTGCTCGGAAGATTAAGGAACATCTGAAGGAGAATATCGAGATTGTTTCCGCAGGAAGCGAATGGGATACAAAAGAATATGGGGTGGAAGAGGTTATTACCAATCTCGGACTTCTAAGTTACAGGGAAACGGCTGAACTCTACCGAAGCTGTGATTTTGGTCTTATCCTTATGTTTACAAAGCATCCTTCATATATCCCGCTGGAGTTGATGGCAAGCGGTTCAATTGTTATCACCAATCATAATTACGCAAACACATGGTTGCTGAAAGACAGGGTAAATTGCATTATTGTTGAGCCTTCGCCAACGTATATAACAGAAAAAATTCATGCCTTGATTGCTGATCAGACATTCCTCAAGACAATCAAAGAAAATGCCTTCCAGACAATTTCTGAATTTGACTGGGAATCACAGATGGAGAAGATTTACAGGTTCATTATGTGGAAGGATTGCGTATAAACCAAATCAAGTGATAAAGATGTGTGATTCTGAAGGAGCGAAGTGTATGGCGCTTATTGCTGGATTTGTTTCAGGAGCAATTCGCAGGTTTGAAAAAATAATAATTTTGTGTCAAAATTAATTCCAAAAATGATGAGAATAATGATAAAAATTTACATCGCCGTAGTGATAATTGTATCTCTCTTTTTTACAAGACCGGTTTATGCATATTTAGACCCGGGTTCAGGTAGTATGATCTGGCAGATGCTGCTGGGGGCATTGGCAAGTGTGGTGGTTTTCTTCAAGTTCTTCGGAAGAAAATTTCTTGCTTTGTTCGGTTACGCAAAGAAAGACACTAACAATCCTGATAAGTCAGATAGTAAAAAGAAAGTGGATTAATTAACCCTTGCGATATCCGGATAAAATTTTTCGACAGGATAAGAAGAGTTGTACAACCCCTGTTTGCAGAAGTTTAATATTTTTTTACGAGTTTCCTCCGAAACATCTTTGTTACTGTCAATTTTTCCACTCCTGAAATAACTACCGGCTACTGTAAATAGATTCGGTGGAACCATTTCAAAATATTCTTCGTTACTCTTCATATATTGAAAGCTTGATTTGTATATAATCTTTTGAATGTCTTCTGAGTCTAAATCTTCACCAAGAAATTCAGCGACACGCTGAATGATATTATTAGTATCATTTTTTATTTCTTCAAAATGCAGAAAAAGGATATTCTGCTTACTTTGTGCTGATTTCCACCAGCCTGATATATGTTCAGGCCAGGGTAACCACCACATACGATTACTACAAAACCAATCTGCAATTTCCGAATCAGGTGGGGTAAATGGTCCTGCTGTTAAATGGAAGTAATCTACTATGCTTCTGAAACAACTGACCGGATGCCGGGCTACATATATGTATTTTGCATTTTCTTCATAAGGACATAAAATGGTTGGCATATGGGTTTTTATGATCCTCTTAGAGCTTGAACCAATAAGCGGAGCATGCTCTATCGGAACGCTGTCCAGAGCCTCTATCCAGGGGCTTATGGCATAAAGATGAAGATGGCTATTATCATTAAATTCTCCATTGCCTCTGGTCAGTATCTGGTAAATGATCTGTTGCATCCATGTAGTGCCACATCTCATTTGTGTTACAACAAATATATCTTTTTCCGTTGGTTGATATTCAGAAGCCTTTTGAAAACTTTCCAGACTGCAACTATAGCTTGGACCATAGATTCCATTATATTCAATGGAAGCAATGTTCTGACTCTTTTTCAGTCTGCGCAATTTTGCTTCAATGAAAATAATGGGTTTTAGAAAGATTGCATGGGTCTTTATTTTTCTTTTGAATGCCCTTCTTGTTGCAAGAGGCTTTCCATAATAATTCATCCCTCGTCTGTTACCCAGCTCCCATGAAAAATACCATTTGAAGTACAGACTGCCGAGAATCAAAAGCGAAAAAAGTGTGATGAATACGTAGATGATAAATTTCAAGAAAATAATAACATCCACCCTTATCTCCCATTTGAGTTTTATTAAAAGTTTTTTTATTATAAGCAGATAAGTGCAAAAATGAAATGCAGATGAAAGATAGTTTACATATGAGACACTCCTCTTTTTTAATAAATGCCCTGCACGTCTTTGTTCTTTTCAGTTTTGCCATTGCACAACCAATTTATGACCTGCTTTCCCGGCATGCAGAGTTTTTAGTTGCCCATCAGGCAAAACCAATTGATGTAATTATTTTGATTATCTTTCTCAGCTTTGCAGTACCGTTTTTTTTTGTTGCGCTTGAAGCAATTGCAGGCTTAGCAGGAATGAAAGTGCGCAAAGGAATGCACGGGCTTATTATTCTGATTTTAATTACAGTATTTGCTATCCAGGGTTTAAAGCATATAAATCAATTATCAGGTGTGGTGGTTGTTCTAATTGCAGCGATACTTGGAATTGTAGCAATTTTCTCTTATTTCCGTTTTCAAGCAGTAAGATTCTTTCTCACAGTTCTGTCCCCGTCGATCCTGATTTTTCCCCTATTGCTTTTATTCAATTCGCCGGTTAATAAGATTGTTTTTGAGAAAAATAAACAATATAAAATCAATTCACCGGTCAATTCTGACACTCCTGTTATCATGGTGGTATTCGATGAATTTTCAACAATCTCTCTCATGGATGAAAAATATCAGATAGATCCAATTCGCTATCCGCATTTTGCAGAACTGGCAAAACAGTCATACTGGTTTCGCAATAATACCACTGTTGCCGAGATGACTGATTCAGCAGTCCCGGCCATACTCACTGGTTCTTATGTTGATCATTATCTCATCCCGACTGTTAATGAACATCCATGCAATATTTTTACCCTCCTGGGAGGTTCTTATGAAATAAAGGCGATTGAGTCTATGACCCTGCTCTGTCCTGATGAACTCTGCAAGAACAAGATGAATTCTATTCAGAGAATTAGATCGTTGGGGGTCGATTTATTAGTAGTAAGTCCTCACATAATCTTTCCGTCTGATTTGCTTTCCTGGCTTCCGCCTGTAACTCAAACATGGGGAGATTTTTTAGGAGATGCGAAAATTTTTGCGACTAAGAAAGAGTATGAAGGGTATGTTGAAAAGACAAAACCGAAGCATAAAGACCGTGTCAGGATTTTCAGAGAGTTTGTGAATTCAATTAGTGCAACAGATAAGCCAACATTATATTTTATACACAGTATTCTACCTCATGTGCCATGGGATTATTTTCCTTCTGGCAGACAGTACGCTGAAAGTGGATTTCATGTCCCCGGGCTGGATATAAAGATGGAACGATGGAGTAATAATGAAGCGCTGGTTTTACAGGGATATCAGCGTCACCTTTTACAAGCTGGTTTTACCGATAAATTGCTCGGAGAATTAATAACCCATCTTAAGGAAATTGGAATATTTGATAGATCGTTAATTGTAGTAACAGCAGATCATGGAGTAAGTTTCTGGCCCAATAAACAGAGACGTAATATAAAAAATGGATATCCCCCTGACATACTTCTTGCACCCTTATTGATTAAAGTCCCATATCAGAAGGAAGGTGTTATCAGTGACCGGAATGTGCAGTCAATAGATATTCTTCCGACTATAGCAGATGTGCTTGATATTCAGATGCCTTGTAAAGTTGACGGGCGATCAGCTCTTGATGAATCTCTGCCGGAAAGCACAGAAAAGATTATTTATAATCCCTTCTATGAGAAGTTTGTATTTGATGTTCCTTTGAAAGGTGTTGATTTGTCACTGCAACGTAAGCTTGCGATCTTTGGTTCTGGAACAACAAGGCCAGATGGAATATACAAATATGGTAAATATTGTGAACTTATAGGGAGAAACGTTAACGAAATTGGAATAATCGGAGATGCACCTTTTAAGGTTAAGATTGACGATGAGTTTCTTTTCGCCAATGTCTCAAAAAAGGCAAAATTTGTTCCAGCCTTTATCACAGGACAGATTGTGTCAGAAATGAGAAAAATTGGGCGTTTGCCACTCGTTATTGCCATAAATAATAGAATTGTAGCAGTATCAGAAATATATGAAGACGAAAAGCAAAAAAGGAAATTTTCATTTATTGTGCCTGAGACAGCTTTTATTGAAGGCAATAATGAAGTTGAAGTCTTAATGATTCAAAAAAATAAAGGGGGGGAAATACAACTTTTAAATACCAGACAAAAAAAATTGGTTGCCTATTCCCTTTCTTCTAATACTTTAACCTCCTCAAAAGGCACTTCTTTAAAGATAGTCCCAAATGCTATTCAAGGTGCTATTGATAATGTGGAATTGAAAAATGACGAGGTTATATTCTATGGCTGGGCTGCTGAAGTTAAACAGGCACAACTACCGGATGAGATTGTGATATTTGTGAATGGCAAATTTTTCTATTCTGGGAAATGTAATGCTAATAGGCCTGATGTAGTCGATTATTTTCATAATCAGGCATTGATGAAGTCAGGATTCTTTTATGTGTTTTCATCTATGATATTTGATAACATAGATAATGCAGATGTCCGTATTTTTGCTATCTCAAAGAAAGGTTTTGCATCTGAACTCGCAAGTTCCTTAGGCTATAAAGGGATAAAGAAATCCGCAAACTGAATCCAGCGATAAGGAGGAGCCATTGCGAGTGAAACGAGAAAGCATTCGGCACAGGATACTCGCTAAACATTATGACTGATAATTCAGAGCCTTTGGTTTCTCTCATCATACCTTCCTGGAATAATCGAGCACTCCTTATTGAATGCCTCATATCCATCTTTAAATCGGGCAGCAGGTTGAAGACGGAAATAATCGTTGTGGATGACGCTTCTTCAGACGGCACAGCAGAATATATAAGAAATAATTTTAAAGAAGTTAAGCTAATCAAAAACAGCCTTAATGAAGGGTTTGCAAGGTCAGTAAACAAAGGGGTTGAGGCATCAAATGGTGAAATGATTTTTCTCCTTAACAATGACGTTATCTTTATTGAAGACCCCATAGAAAAACTTGCAGAGTGCCTGAAAAGAAATAAAGATGCTGGAGCAGCAGCGCCACTGCTTTATTACCCTGATGGCAGGTTCCAGATTTCCTGCAGGAGATTCCCAACGCCGGCTGCTCTTATACTTGAGAAACTTCGTATTAACAAGTTAGGTCATTTCAAGAGATGGAAGCTGATCGAAGAGGAACATCTGAAAGGCGGTTATGTTCCTCAGCCAATGGCTTCAGCAATTTTAATTAAAAGGGAATGCTGGGATGCTGTGGGACCGTTTGACGAACGTTTCCCGATATTTTATAACGATGTAGACTGGTGTTATAGGGTTTACAAAAATACAGATTACAAGATATATCTTTGCACTGATGTCAGGATGATTCATCATGCAGGGGCAACAGTCGAGACTCTTAAGTTCAGGAAGAAATGGGAATTTTATAAAGGTTTGATAAATTTCTATCTGAAGCATTTTCCTTTTAAGACAGAGATGTAAAAATTTTTGCCTGAATCTATGGCCTTCGGTCATTTATGCAATATGAAGAAGTAACATTAGTTGACTAAAATGTCAGTCTGCTATAATCTTTAACCATGTATTCTGTAACTAAAGATATCCCTCTTAATTATAATGAGCAGCATGCCCTTAAAGGTATTATTAACGAGGTCACGTCTAAGTATCCCATAAAAAAAGTTATTTTATACGGTTCAAAAGCAAGGGGGGGGAGCCTTGAGGGCTCTGATATAGATATTCTGTTTATTACAGAAAATAATATAGACCGGTCAACAAGGTTTGTGATTAGTGACATTATCTATAACTATGAACTATCTAATGACGTCATAGTATCAGCAATTTTTGTTTCAGAGGCAGACTTCAGAGAAAGGCTTAGTACCTTTCTCATGAGAGTAAAAAAAGAGGGTATAGTGATATGGTCGAGAGAATAGGTAAGGAAGAAGGTAGACTACTCGCGCAGGATGAATTTATACGTGCAATGGATGAACTTAAGGCAGCTAAAGTTCTGCATGAGAGCGGCTTTTATTATAAAAGTATTGCATCTGCCTATTATGCTGTTTATCACTCTGCAAAGGCTGCTCTTCTTATGAAAGGTGTGGTACCTCAAAGCCATGAAGGTGTGGAAAGGATGTTCAGCCTTTATTATGTGAAGACAAAAGATGTGGAAATTGATATCGGAAAGATCATCGGAAGATTAATGAAACTAAGAGAAGAGGCGGATTATTACCCTGAAACATCATTTACCCCTGATGAGTCCAATGAAGCTATAGAAAAGGCTGAGATATTTGTCACGAAAATAAAAGATATTTTCTGATATAACGAAGATTGCATTCTTTTTATACAAGACTCTATAAAAATGGGCATATGTGAGTCTTTTTAACTCAGATAAGAAGAAAATGTTTACTGAAAGTTATAACAATGATCAGAAAAATAATCAGGTATTACAAAAATTATGGTTTTAGAAAGACCTTAGCACGATCTTTTTTAGAATTAAGCCATAAATTTGAAAGCGAAAAGGTTAACCCTGTATCTAACACTCAAGAAGTAACATCAATAAATATTCTTTCGCTTTTTAAAGAAAAGATAGGAGAAATTGAAAATCCACGTATTTTGGAGCTGGGTTCAAGGGTTGTTACAAGAGAGGCTTTGCGATATATGCTTGAACTTAACTTCCCGCATGAATATACCGGCCTTGATATCCATGAAGGTCCAAATGTTGATATTGTATGTGATGCACATTAATTAAGTTCTGTTTTCCCACGTGATCATTTTGATGTCGTAATGTCCAAAGCAGTTTTTGAACATCTGGCAATGCCATGGAAAGTAGTTTTAGAAATCAATAAAATCCTCAAGTCGAATGGGTTATTGTTTATTAATACCTTGCAGACTTTTCCACTACATGAAAAGCCATGGGATTTCTGGAGATTCTCTGATGAGGCATGGAAAATTCTTCTGAATAGATGGAATGGTTATGAAATTATGTATTCTAACATGGAGTTCCCGTGCAGGGTGATTCCTGAATTAAATATTCCTGATTGGGAAACTAACCATGAGGCTTATCTTCTCTCTAATGTACTGGCTAAGAAAACCGGCAATTACGATGAGAAACTCTTCAAATGGGACATAAGCATCAGAGATATTACTGACAGCATTTATCCAAAAGAGAAAATATAATAATTTCTACCCCCTTTGTTTTTCTGTGGAATTTTGGAGCAAGAAAGTTCATATTATTCCGTTAGAATAAGTGATTATGAGTCAGAGAACGGCCATTATAATCGGTGCGGGTCCTACTGGGCTGACAGCAGCGTATGAACTGCTTGAAAAGACTGATATAAAGCCCGTCATTTTTGAAATGAGCAGTGATATTGGTGGAATCTCAAAGACTGTTAACTATAAAGGCAACAGAATAGATATAGGCGGACACAGATTTTTTTCGAAATCCGACAGGGTTATGCAGTGGTGGCAGAATATCCTTCCTTTACAAGGAGTTCCGTCAAGAGATGATATCATCCTTAAAAGAAATATCCCGCTTTCTCAAAAAGGTCCTGATCCTGAAAAAACAGATCGAGTAATGCTCATTCGCAGACGTCTCTCACGAATATTTTTCTTGCGAAGATTTTTTAATTACCCTGTTTCTTTGTATTCCAATACTTTTTTAAATTTAGGAGTGGTTCGCATTATTAAAATTTTTCTGAGTTATGTCAGAATTCGGCTATTTCCAATCAAACACGAAAAATCTCTTGAAGATTTTTTTATCAACAGATTCGGTAAAGAGCTTTATCTTACTTTTTTCAAAGACTATACAGAGAAAGTATGGGGAGTCCCCTGCAACAGGATCAAGCCTGAATGGGGTGCTCAAAGAATAAAGGGTTTATCTGTCACAAAGGCAGTTCTCCATGCGGTCAGTCGCATCCTCTCAAAGGATTCTTCAATTGCTCAGAAAAAAACTGAGACCAGTCTTATTGAGCAGTTTATGTATCCGAAATTCGGGCCCGGACAGCTATGGAAAGAAGTCGCAAGGATCGTGAAACAAAAAGGAGGAGAAATATATCTCAAACATAGAATTATAGGTTTAAACTATCGTGACAGCAGAATAGTTGAGGCAGAGATAGAGGATTGTTCCACCGGTGAAGTGAAAACTGTAAAAGGGGATTATTTTTTTTCCTCAATGCCTGTTAAAGATTTAATACAGGCCTTTAATAAGAATGTTCCTGAAGAAGTTCGGCAGGTAGCAGATGGTTTGATATACCGTGATTTCATAACAGTTGGTTTGCTTTTGAGGAAACTTAAAATAAAGAATGAAACAAAAATAAAGACAATCAATAACATAATTCCTGATAACTGGATTTACGTTCAGGAACATGATGTAAAACTGAGCAGAATCCAGATATTTAATAACTGGAGCCCTTATATGGTTAAGGACGAAAATACTGTCTGGATTGGATTGGAATATTGTTGCACTGAAGGAGATGAACTATGGAATAAGCCAGATGATGATTTGAAAAAGTTTGCAATAGATGAATTGGCTAAAATCGAGATCATAGAAAAAGGAGATGTCCTTGATAGCACAATTATAAGAATGAAAAAGACCTATCCTGCATATTTTGGCTCATATGATAAATTTCATGTAATCAGGGAATTTGTAGATAGTTTCGAAAATCTATTTCTAATTGGAAGAAACGGAATGCACAGATATAACAACATGGATCATTCAATGCTTACGGCTATTGTAGCTGTGGAAAATATAATAAAGGGTGTTACAAAAAAAGATAATATCTGGGCAGTGAATGCAGAAGAAGAATATCATGAAGAAAGGTAAAGAATTAACTGCTCTAAGACCTGAGAAAGTTTTTTTGATTATTGGAATACTTTTCGGTCTTCTTTTTTTAGTCGTAACTCCACCATTTCAGGTTGGAGAGGAGCCAAGTCATTTTTTCCGTGCGTATCATGTCTCGGAATTTGCTATATTAGCCAGCAAATTTCATTACAATAAATTGCCCCCAGATGCAATATTCCGAATCAAGAAAGACGGGACATTCGTAAAACTTGAACCAGAAAAAGATGAAAACTCCGGCATAAGAAAAAAAGTATCTCAAGCCGTACCTCCCGCCGTAGCAGATAAGATAATGTATTTTACACATTGCGCAATCGATGAGGCCAAAGAACAGGTTTTTCAATTTCAGATAATTGACGATAATAAAACGCTTAAATACGAAGCATTGCTAAAAAAGATTAGTGGAGATGAAGTTCTTGCAGAAATACGTGATATAACCACCATCTATAAAGTAGGAGCATTTTTACCAGCATCGCTTACAGACACATATCTAAAAGTTACAAGTGATATTCCCTTTCATCCAGAACAGAAACAGGGATTGCAGATTCTGTTTACTATGTTTAATTATCCACTTGAACCTGAAAATAAGTCGTTTGCAAAATTTCATAATACAGCATTATATACTCCTTTGCCATATATACCTCAAGCTTTTGGAATTGAAGTTGGAAAAATATTAAATCTTTCCCCTCTGTTTCTTATGTATCTTGGAAGACTTGCTAATCTAACTGTATGGATTTTCATTATGTATATTGCAATAAGAATTTTACCTTCTTCAAAATGGCTTTTTCCTCTTCTTGCCTTCACTCCAATGTCACTTTCACAGGCAGCTTCAGTTTCAGCAGACAGCTTCACTAATGCGATGTCCTTCCTGCTGATTGCTGTTTTTCTCAAATATGCCCTGAATGATGGCAAGAGAATAGGTAAGATCAAAATCTTTATTTTATTACTCCTAACCATGTCTGTTACGCTTTCAAAATACGTTTATTTGCCACTTCTTTTTTTGTTCTTTCTCATTCCAGTGAGCAAGTTCAAATCAAAAAAACTCTATTATGTGACATTCATATCATTACTGTTAGTTAATAGTATTTTTCTGGGGCTCTGGTCTTTTTTTACTAAAGATATCTATGTCTCATATCCTTTTATTGCCTCAGTTAAACCAGAGCAACAGTTACTTTTTATTGTTAATAATCTCATAGAATTTTTCAGGATAATTATTCAAACTACTTTACTATCAGGCCAAGAATATCTCAAACATTTTATCGGAGTTTTAGGATGGCTTGATACCCCTTTGCCGGACTGGCTGATATGGTCATATTATTTCGTGCTCATAACGGTTGCTCTTCTTGATAGTCAAAATGACATACAGATAAATTTCAAAAACAGATTGGTTCTGTTTGCTGTTTTTACTTTAATAGGACTCCTCATATATACCGCTATGTACCTATCATGGACAGAGGTTGGCAGCAGTATCATCCGGGGAATACAGGGGCGGTATTTTATTCCGATAGCACCTCTTTTCTTTCTACTTTTTTATAATCGAAGGATTCGTTTGAATGAAAGAATATTAGGCTTAGCATCAGCGGTCTACATGATTTTTGTTCTGTCATGTTCTGTGTATGTGCTTCTGAGAAGATACTACTGGTAAGAAATGGTGAAATTCAAGACGTGTGAAAAAACTTGATATAATTATAATATAAATTATCAAAGACATGAGAAAGAATTTCTTTGGCACGAATTATCCTTCTGAGTATCATGACATCCTTGTCGAGATGTTTTCTATTAAAGAAGGTGAACTCGTCCTTGATGTTGGCGGAGGCCATAAGCCATTTAGCAGGGCAGACTTTATTCTGGAAAAGGACATCTTTAAAGGTAGCCAGAGAGACGGAAAACCCGTGCTCAGGGATAGGATTCACAATTATATTGCTGGAGATATTGTCTGTCTTCCTTTTAAAGATAAATCTTTTGATTTTGTATTCTGTTCACACGTCCTTGAACATGTAAATGACCTGGCACTTGCGTGTGCAGAACTTATGAGGGTTGCAAAGCGAGGATATATCGAAACTCCCCGGAAGTGGACCGAATTTTATGCAGGTCATCCTTCACATCGCTGGCTTGTGGATTTGATAGACGGTAAACTGCACTTTGAAAGAAGGAGGTTTATTGATTCTCCTTTCATGAATTTCATGTTGCCACAGGTCTGGATGAATCTTGATTTATTCGATTGTGCTCATACTGCTTTCCGGAATATTACATGTGTCCAGTTATACTGGGAAGAAAGTTTTGATTTTGTTATTCACGATGAAAAAAATGATGATGTTTTTAACTATGATGACCCTGTGCAGGCAGCTTTTTCACACTATAGTTTTGCAAAGAATGTATTAACATTTCGTGCACCACCGGAATATGGTATATATCATGCACAGAGAGCAGTTGAGCTTCAACCGGATGATGAACGATACAGGACATTGTTGGAGGAATATAAAAAGATGGGCTTACATTGAGATATTCCTATGGACACGCTAATCTGACCAGTTTTCCTTTGATTAAGAAAGTAATACATTATTGATAATTAAGGGTTTTAAGTCTTTTTGAGAAAAAACTTTTGACAATACTTAAAAAGAGGAAAGGAGATTAAATGAAACGTTTTCTATTAACAGCAGTATGCATCATCTTGATGGTTTTCCTTTATTCGGATATGCTTTGTGCTGGAGAGGTGAAGGATGAAGCATTAATGTCTGTTGTTAAAAAGGTGCTTGGCGAAAAGACAGAAATAATCAAGGTTGAACCACCGGAGGAGTCTCCTGTGAGCAACTGGAAGCAGATACGTATATGGTACAGGACTTCGGTTGGAGATATCCCTGTGCTTTTCTATAAGTCTGATGACGGCAAGTTATATTTTGCAGGGACGATTTTTAATCCTGAGGGTGAGAACCTAACGAGAAAGACCGTTGGTGAAATGATTCCGAGGAAGATACCGATTGAAGATATGAAACTGAATGATGAATACAGGATCGGGAAAACAGAGGCACCGGTAAAAATTGTTTTCTGGCTGGATGGGACAAATGTGTCTTTAGCTATATGGAAAGAGCTTTACGAAATATATACAAAAAATTCTGACAGGATAGTAATTTTTCTAAAATTTCTGCCAGCAACTACAAGAGATATAAACAGACTTTTTGCACTGAGCTGTTACAAAGGGGATAATATTGAAAAAGGTTTGACTGTTCTATCAGATGTGTCACCCTTATGGGGCGAGAACAGGGAAGGTGTGATAGATTTTTTAAAGTCTCAGGGTGTAGATTTAGAAAGATGTGAAGAAAGAGATGTCAAGGCTGATATGGAACTGGCTTCAACCCTGAAATTACCAAGGGGGCCGCTTGTGTTTGTGAATGGTATATTATTACTTACATCGCCGATTAAAGATGGAATTAGCCAATTATCTGGAGTAGAACTGAAGTAGTGTAGTATATTTTCATCATTTAAAGACTTTTTTAATACATAACAACAATCAAAATGGCTTAAATTAATGCTTGTCTTTTGGCTCGTATTTTGCTTATTATAGATTGAGTTTAAATAACTTATATTGAAAATAACATGCTGAGAGAAGATTAATCTCTTGATATTATCGAAATATGAAAAAATTTAATAATAAAAAAAGCTTGACATTAAATATTGCTTTATCTATAATTTTCTGAAATTTAACAGATAGATTTGAGGATGTTATTAATGAAAAGAATAATAAATTATACTATTATCATATTTATAATGGTGTCAATTTTTATGTTCAGTTTTGCAATTGCAAATATAGAAAAACCAGCAGAGACACAACAGCCAGCAGTAACTGAAAAGGCAATGGAGTCCAGTTCAGTGGAAACTGAAGAATCAACCGAAGTTCAAAAACCAGCGGAAACAGAAAAAGCAGAGGATACGAAACCAGCGGATACGCATAAGACAGACGAAACCAAAAAGCCTGAGCATGTTCATAAGCCTGTATGGCACGACATCAAAAAAGCTGCAAAGCCTATTGTGCCTGAGATACCTGAAGAGTACAAGCCACTTGTACAGGTTTTTGACGAATACTGGGGTGCTATAAAAAAAGGTGATTACGAAAATGCTTATAAATTAGAATCAGAGGACTACAGAAAGGTCCATGCGAAAGACCCCGAGATGTATAAAGAGAGGTTCGGTCGTTCGGTAAAGCTTTTGGGAATCAGAGCGCTCGGGGTGAAAAAAATTAATGAAAAGGAGGTGATAATCAGGGCGAGTGTGGGTTTCAAGACTGCACAGTTAGATACAGTAAGATTTTTTGCAGACAGGTGGATCAAAGAAAATGATACCTGGAGGCATCTTCCTGATACAAAAAAACCGGAAGAAAAAGCCTCAAAGCAGCACTAATAAAGAAAGGAGGATTTTTTAATGAAGAAAGCAAGGTTATTAGCAATTACACTTGCGATAACTGTCTTAATGCTCTGGTCTGCTACCGCAATGGCTTCTATGGATTTCCTGGCTGATAAAGTACTATATGGCTATTATGATATTAGAACCGAGGCACAAGGTGGTCCAGGGCTAACAGACAATTATTTCACATTAACCAACACAGCTAATGATTATGTCCAGTCTCACATTAGAGTGAGGACTGGCCAGACATCCATCGAGCTTCTCGACTTTGATGCAGTACTTTCTCCACATGACGTATTTACTTTTGACCTATATCAGGACCCGACAACAAACTCAACAGTCTGGGCATCCTGCGATCCAGGCACATTAACACTTTCCGGATTTGCACTGAACTTCGACAGGGATGGTGATGGCACGAATGACTGTTATGTCCTCGATTCATCAACATTTCCTAACATGACATCACTCATTATGACATGCGATACAACATTAACAGCAGATGAAGCCCTTGCCCAGACAAGGGAAGGATATGTGGAGGCAATACTGGAAGGTAATTTTGTATTAACCCCAACCTGCACAGAGACAATGATTTTATCAGGCGAATATCTCCTCTATGACTGGGTTGACGGAACATTACAAGTTGATGTAGACGGAGATACTATTAATGAAATTGACGTTGACGGCGGTATAGGTGACGTAAATATAGGTGACGCTGCTGACAACTGTCCATGGGATTATCCTGGCAATATTCTCTTTGGAAGGGTTTACTATGTTGATTATGATCCTGCCACAGTAACGATATCGAGGATGGCTTCTCAGAATGCAGTGCCTCTTATTTGGACAAGAGATGAAAATTCACCGCTTGTTTCTGCAAATTTAGCTATAGTCCATGCAATTAATTACTCAGCTGAAATAACAAGGGTTGATGCTATAGCCAATTTTCAGGAAGGTTGGGCATATGGTGCACCTGATACAACCGCACCTGTTACCGGTGCAGATGATATGAATTACTGCACATATGACAACTCTGTTGGCGTTATTAATAGGGTTGGCGCTGGAGCGACCTACGGGCCTACTCTTGCAGATATTGTTTGGCTACAGGATGGTCCCGCTGGTGTACTTATTGACTATGTTAGAGACGGGACTATTGAAGCAGCAGTTCTGAACGTAGATGTACAGAATGCAGGAACCTTTAGCCTTCTCAATGGTGCTATAAGCACTGTTGGAAGCCACTACTGGAATTATGGTTCTGGCACTCCAGGCATTCCTGTAACAACATTTGCATCAACATTCCCGCTCAAGCACTTTGTAGATGCAAGCATTCAGGTGACAGTTGATGCTATGTATAACAACGATGAAGAAGAGTGTGGTGTTGCAATCGGGAAATTCATATCTCCTGGGTTGCCGACAGCTCCACAATTGGTGCCTGAAGTAAATATCTCTGAACCCCTGACTTATTGCCCGACAACTCATATAGAAGGCTACATCGTATGGAACTATAATGTAACAGTTGACGAAGCCGGCGCATTGGGTCCTGCTGATGCTGACCATGACACAGTAGCTGAAACCAGAAACGGTGTTACCAACTACGCACCATGGGTTGAGGCATTCTCGATCAACTCAAATGATCTTCTATACTCAACCACACCAATGACCGTTCTCAGCTTCGGTACATCTCCAAGCTGGATCTAATATCTGAAATGAAGAAAAAGGCAGGGCTTTTGCCCTGCCTTTTTTATTTGTAATAAATAAAGCCTCCCCTATCTTTATGCTTTTTTCTAACCCTGATTATTCATAAACTATGGTTAATAAGACAGGACATAGTATTTTTGCTCATTCTCGGTTTTTGACCTCCGAGGGATTATGAATATCGGCAAAATAAATCCGCTTAACCCGAATAATGCAGACATTGCTCGAAAATTTCTTTAACTCGATGAATTTATTAAATTATTCAGATTCGCTCAATGAATAAAAATATTCGTAAAACCATTAGTTAAAGGTACACTAAGGTATCGAAAAATAAATTTTCTCACAACATCTGCATTATTCAATTGCATTTTTCGGGTTAAATACTATGTCCT